>NC_011138.3:337500-455000 GCF_000020585.3 Alteromonas mediterranea DE | reverse complement strand
TGGCGCGATAAAAGCCCTTGCAGATGAAATGACGCGATTAGGTATAAAAGATTGTGCCGTCGTAACTGATAAAGGTGTTTCGTCATCTGGTCTTCTTGAGCAAGTACTCGCTTTACTTCCCTATCCCCCCTTGCACATTATCGATGATATTCCACCCGAGCCTGCTGTAAATATCATAGAAGCCAAATTAAACGACCTTCGCGAGAATAAGGTAGATGGCATTATCGCCCTTGGTGGCGGTAGTGCTATTGATAGCGCAAAAGTACTAGCAGCTACCTATGATCATAGCGGGTCTATTAGCAAACTCTTTGGTGAAAATACGCTTTCAGAAAGGCGTCTTCCTCTTATTGTTATTCCCACCACCGCAGGGACAGGCTCGGAAGTCACCAATATTGCTATATTGTCTGACCCTAAAGCACAAATGAAGAAAGGCATTGTTAGTCACTGCCTATTACCCGATGTTGCTATTGTTGCGCCTGAGATGACAAAAACTTGCCCACCGTCTATAACGGCCGCAAGCGGAATAGACGCATTCGTTCACGCGCTTGAAGCCTATATAAGTGTTAATGCTAGCCCTATTACTGATGCTCTTGCCGAAAAAGCATTAAAGCTGATCTTTAATTCTTTGGTGCATGCTTATAATAATGGAGAAAATCTGGCTGCTCGCGAAGATATGGCCACCGGCAGTTTAATGGCCGGCCTTGCTTTTGGAAACGCCGGCGTTGGAGCAGTGCATGCTCTGGCTTACCCTTTAGGTGGGCGATTTCATTTATCACATGGAATGAGTAACGCGGTTATGCTTCCTCATGTATTGAAAGTAAATGCACCGTTTTGCCAAGACAAGCTTTATTGTGTAGCTAAGCTTCTGAAGGTATGTGAACGTCACCATTCAAAAGATGAGGCAATTAAACTGTTGTTAATTGCTATCGAAAAACTCTGCAGGGATGTCGATATACCCGCTTCACTCACCCCTTTTAATATTTCGTCTTCTTGTGTAGGTGAGTTAGCGGAAGAGGCGAGTAAAGTAACTCGCCTTCTTCGTAATAATCCCAAGCAACTGAGCATTGAAGAGATTGAAGATATCTATCGGCTTGCTTTTTAAAGTGGTCTTACCCACATGTTCTTAAAGCTTACTAAGTTGCCGTGATCTTGTAATTGAAGCGGCGCGCATCCGTGAGCTTTGTACTTAGGTGCACCGATCCATTCTGTTGTCCCTTGAATTTCAGTATGGTTCTGAACCACTACGCCGTTATGTATTACCGTAACATAACCTTTCGTTGCTAGCGCTTCACCGTTAAAGGTAGGCGCTTTATATATGATGTCGTAAGTTTGCCATTCGCCAGGCGCCTTCATAGCGTTAACTAAAGGAATGGTTTGTTTATAAACACTTGCCGCTTGTCCATTGGGATAGGTCTTGTTCTGATATGAGTCCAAGACCTGAATTTCATATCGCTGCTGCAGGAAGATACCACTGTTATTGCGCTGTTGTCCTTCCATACCTGCTTCTGGCTGTGGCGCTTTCCACTCTACGTGCAACTGAACATCACAGAACTCTGCTTTCGTTTTGATATCGCCTGTTCCCGGTTTTACGGTAAGTACACCATCTTGAAGCGTCCACTTAGCATCACCTTCTTTTACTGAAGTCCAGTTAGATAAGTCATCACCAATTAAAGAGATGGCATCAGAGGGCACGCCTACCTTATCAAAAGAAACCACTTCAGGAACAGGTTCCCAAACTTCCGTTTTAGCGGCCTGTTGTTCTCGGGTTAAACGCGATTCGCTTTTTTCAGTATCTGCATCTGTCGTTGCGCATGCAGAAAGTGGCATAAGCAAAGCCACAGTTGAAGCGACGAGTGTTTTATTCATAGTGTCAGTACCTTGTTTTATCCGTTGTATAACTGTGTTGTGTTTGGCTGCTCGATAGCGCAGGTTTAGGTTGCCCACGCTTTGTCGCCCTTTTTATAAGGGAATGCACCGTCGTAACGTCCAGGAATAGCCACATATCGAAGCACTTTAGTCGCGCCAACTTGAGACGTGAAAAAGCAATAAAGTGTGAGCTGTTTTAATAACGTAAAGTAGTGAGGGGTTGGCTCATCGGTGCCTGGCTCCCACTGACTTGGCTTTCCTGTTTCAACACCTTGATAAACACCGTTAGCAAGGTTCGCCGCTTTCGCTTCTACATCCAGGTCGTTAAATAAAGCCTCTCGTTCTTGCTTGGTAAGCTGAACAAATTGCTTGTTGAAACGACTTTGACTTAACGAAGATATTTTCTTAATGCCATCAAGAAAGGTCTTTTGAAGTAAAGGTGTGTAGCAATCGGTTATCAACACAGCCATTGTCGCGCCAACGTTGGCCGCTTTTGCTCCAGGCGTGTCAGTTTGAGGAATGATCACCTCACCCATTTCATTCATCAAGGCCACATCTTTTTCATTAAATAATGTGTCGCTAAGCGGTACAGCGGGCACATCTGTGTAGGCAAGTACATTACCTGCGAACAATGCTGTGCCTGTAGCAGTTGCTATGAGTTTAAGTAGTTCTCTGCGTTCCATTATAGATTTCCTCGCTTTAACTCTTCTACGGCAAAGTCTGCGGCTCTTGCCGTTAATGCCATATAGGTCAGTGAAGGGTTAACACAGCTGGCCGATGTCATTGCTGCACCATCGGTCACGAATACGTTTGGTGCATCCCATACTTGGTTATGCGCGTTGAGCACAGAGCTTTTAGAATCTCTCCCCATACGCGCCGTACCCATTTCATGAATGCCCATACCCGGTGCGTAGTCTGCATCCCAGCCTTGAACATTTTTAAGGCCAGCCGCTTCAAACATCTCAATAGCGTCTTGCTGCATGTCCTTACGCATCTTAAGCTCGTTTTCTTTAATCTCTACATCCATTGCGAGTACTGGTAAGCCCCATTTGTCGGTGACTTTTTTATTCAAGTACACTTTGTTTTCGTGATACGGAAGAATTTCTCCGAAGGCTGTCATGCCTATTGTCCAAGGACCTGGCTCTGTTAATGCGTCTTTAAGTCCAGCACCTATACCAAGCTCAGCTATGTCTTTGCGCCAACCTGAACGGCTTGCGCCGCCTTGATAACCAAATCCTCGCAAGTAATCTCGTTTATCACTTCCCCAGTTTCTAAACCTTGGCACATAGAAGCCACTCGGTCTGCGACCGTAGGTATATTTGTCGTCAAAACCTTCAACTTCAGCTGAAGCTCCGACTCTAAAGTGGTGATCCATAACGTTGTGACCCAACTCGCCGCTGCTGCTTCCTAAGCCACCGTCCCATACGTCTGTGGCGGAATTCATCAGTACCCACGCCGAGTTAAGTGCTGACGCATTTACAAAGATGATCTTGCTTTTAAATACATAGGTCTCGTTGGTTTCAGCATCGATAATTTCAACGCCAGTCGCGCGTTTCTTGTCTTTGTCGAACAAGATCTCTTTGACTATCGAAAAAGGTCGAAGGGTTAAGTTACCTGTTTTAACCGCAGCTGGAAGCGTAGATGCTTGTGTACTGAAGTAGCCACCGAAAGGACAACCCAACCAGCACTTATTGCGGTATTGGCAATGAACACGCCCTTCTTCGGGCTTGCTTTGTGTCATGTTTGAAGTGCGGCCATGCACCATGTGCCGCGCGCCTTCATAGGCCTTTTTCACCCGCGCCGCGACACTTTCCTCTACAATGTTCATTGGCATTGGTGGCTGGTATACACCATCAGGCAATACATCTAAGCCATCGCGATTACCACTGATACCCGCGAATTTTTCTACGTAGTCATACCATGGCGCCAAATCGTCGTAGCGAATAGGCCAGTCGACTGCAATGCCTTCTTTAGCATTGGCTTCGAAATCTTCTTTGTTCAAACGGTAGCTTTGACGCCCCCACAACAGTGAGCGCCCACCCACGTGGTAGCCTCTGTACCAGTCGAAGCGCTTGTCTTCGGTATAAGGATTTTCTTTTTCATTTGCCCACATGCCGTACGTTTTTTCATTTAGCGGGTAATCACGCTTAAGCACAGGGTAGTCAACTTTCATAGCCTGAGTAGGCAGATCTCGGTGAGGAAAATCCCAATCCTCTTTATGCGCATTTTTATAATCTTTAATATGCTCGATATTTTGGCCACGTTCTAACATTAGCACTTTTAGGCCCTTTTCAGTTAGCTCCTTAGCAGCCCAACCGCCACTGATACCAGATCCAATAACTATTGCATCATATTCGTTACTCGCCATAACACGTCCTTAAAACTTAATTCGTCGCTGTGCCTGTTCGCACGTTACACATCACAGATATGGATCGCTTGTTGTAGCGACGCTATTCTGTTGGCTTTGGTTTTCGGTGTGGGTATAAACTCTTGTGCTAAGTAGCCTTTAAATCCGGTCTCGACAATGGCTTTAGCTATTGCTTCATAATTGAGTTCTTGAGAAGCATCTATTTCGTGACGCCCAGGTACGCCGGCCGTATGGTAATGACCAAAGTACTGATAGTTATCTCGAATAGTTCGGATGATATCCCCCTCATTAATTTGCATGTGGTAGATATCGTAAAGTAGTGAGAAGTGCTTAGAGCCTAGGCGTTTGCACAGCTCTATTCCCCATGCAGAATTGTCGGCCATGTAATCAGGGTGGTCGACTTTACTGTTAAACAGCTCCATGAAAATCACTACGTTGCGTTTTTCAGCATGAGGTAAAATGCGTTTTAACCCTTTAACCGCATTTTCCAGTCCGTCTTCTCGTGACATGCCTCGGGCATTGCCGCTAAAGCAGATAAGGTTTGTATAACCTGCATCAGCGACCAAGTCGATGTGCTTTATATAACGCGCTTCTAGTTCGTCATGGAGCTCACTGTGAATGAAGCCGTCTTCAAGACTTATCTCGGCGCCGTTACACATAGAAGAGTCGATGCCGTACTGCTTTAGCACAGGCCAATCTTCAGGACCTACCAAGTCAATGGCTCCAAATCCTAATTGCTTAACGGTTTGGCACAACTCTTCAATGCTTAAATCGCCGTAGGTCCATCGGCTTACCGAATGATTTACATTTCCTTTAAGCGGCGTATTCATGGTGTTGCTACCTTTCGTGCCGTTTGTACTCGCTATAGCAGGCATAGCAGTGGCTAAACCAGCTGCTGCTAATCCTGTTCCGGCAATGCCTGCCCCTGTCATAGCCATACTTTGAAGTAATTTTCTGCGGGTAATGTTATGCATCTGCGTTCACCTTTTCCTTTCTGAACAGAATGGCGAATAGCACTAACACAACCGCGGCAAACCCTGCTGGGAATAACCAGACCTGCTGCCAACTATGCGCACCTGTTTCCATCGTGTAGGTGTCGGTAATTGCGCCTGCCACTGCAAAGCCCACCAGCATACCTACGCCATATGTCGCTAAGGTAATTAGCCCCTGCGCTGCACTTTTTACGTTTTCTCCCGCCTTTGAATTGGTATAGATTTGCCCTGATACAAAGAAGAAGTCGTAACAAATACCGTGCAGTGCAATACCAACAATAAGCATGAACAAGCCTTCGTCAGCGTTCCCGAATGCGAACAGTGCATAACGTACAACCCACGCTGCCATACCTATCACTAACGTGGCTTTAATGCCGAAACGGTTCAAAAATACCGGCAGGGCCAACATGAACAATACTTCGGAAACTTGACCTAGTGTCATTTTGCCCGTGGCGTTTTCAACGCCTATTTCGGTAAGAAAAGGGTTAGCATTCTGGTAGTAAAACGCCAGTGGAATACAAATAAGTACAGATGAAAGAAAAAATACAAAGAAGTTTTTGTCTTTTAACAGTGCCAACGCGTCCAAGCCAAGAATGTCGCGAATAGTTACCGCTTTACCGCTAGATTGAGGTGGCGTGTTTGGCAGTGTAAAACTGAATACGCCCAACATTAGCGAGGCAACGCTGCACAATAAGAACGTGTTTTTGAGCATACCATCGGCAATAGACTGTGCAGAATCCCATGAGAAGACATAGCTAATCATAAGGCCTGCCACAATCCAGCCGATAGTGCCCCACACACGAACTTTTCCGAACTCTTTTGACGGGTCGACCATTTGTCCGAATGACACTGAGTTAACCAAAGCAAGCGTAGGCATGTATGCAATCATGTATGCCAACACATAAGGGTAAAAGCTGGCGAAATCATTCGCTTGGTACATACAGTACATAAGCACGGCGCCAACAATGTGTAGTAAGCCGAGGATCTTTTCTGCATTAAAGAATCGGTCAGCAATAAGGCCCACAATAAAGGGGGCAATGATGGCGCCCCAGCTCTGGGTTGAGAAAGCCATACCGATTTGCCCACCATTGGCAGACAGGGTATTCGATAGATACGTGCCTAATGTTACAAACCAGCCCCCCCAAATGAAGAACTGAAGGAACATCATCAAACTAAGGCGTAGGGTTATCATAGTTATTGTTATCCTATTGATGGCGCTTAGCGCTCAAGGCCTAAAATACGATTATTCTTCGCTTCGCTTACGTCTCCACCAGCAAAGTCGTCAAACGCATATTTGCTTGGCTCGATAATGTGTGAAGCGATAAACGGTGCGCCCTCTGCTGCACCTTGCGCACTGTCTTTTAAGCAGCATTCCCACTCTAGTACTGCCCAACCTGTGAAGCCATACTGGGTAAGCTTGCTGAAAATACCTTTGAAGTCGACTTGGCCGTCGCCAAGGGAACGAAAACGTCCCGCGCGGTCTTGCCAGTCTTGATAGCCGCCGTACACACCGTTTCTACCGTTCGGATTGAACTCGGCATCTTTGACGTGAAACATTTTGATCCGGCTGTGGTAGCGGTCAATAAAGTCAAGGTAGTCAAGCTGCTGTAAAACAAAGTGACTTGGATCGAAAAGAATGTTTGCTCGTGGGTGGTCATCTACAGCTTTTAAAAACTGTTCGAACGAAGCCCCATCGTGCAAGTCTTCCCCGGGATGAATTTCGTAGCATACGTCAACACCTGCATCGTCGAATGCATCGAGAATGGGTTTCCAACGCTTGGCTAATTCAGCAAAGCCTTGCTCGACCAAGCCAGCAGGACGCTGAGGCCACGGGTAAACCAAGTGCCACATTAATGCACCAGAAAAGGTAGCGTGAGCTTTCAATCCCAAGCGCTTACTGGCAATAGCCGCACATTTGAGCTGATTAATTGCCCATTCGGTTCGCTCTTGTGGCTTGCCGTGTAAGTGCGCTGGCGCAAAGTTATCGAATAACTCGTCGTAAGCGGGGTGAACCGCCACTAGCTGACCTTGTAAGTGCGTAGAAAGCTCAGTGATTTCTACGCCTGCGTCTTTACATATTTTAGCGATGTTGTCGCAGTACTCTTGGCTCTCCGCTGCTTTTTCTAAATCAAACAGACTAGGATCAGTAGGTACCTGTATTCCCTTGTAACCAAGCGACGCTGCCCACTTCGCCATATTTTCGAGCGTATCGAACGGCGCTTCTTTTCCCATGAACTGAGCAAGGAAGATAGCCGGCCCTTTTATAGGTTGTTGATTAGTAGCCATAAGCGCTCACCTTTTTCATTGTATGTTGTAATTGCATTACTGCGTTCCTTCCTGACTGACCGACTCCCATTTGGTGTCGCTGTCAGTACTGGCAAGCATGGCATCTATAAATACCATTCCGCGTATGCCTGAATTTATTCCTGGAACGCCGTCAGCTTTGCCTTTTTGATTCGCGCGTACCGCTTTTGCAAAATCGGTATACAAGTTTGCCATTGCTTCTAAGTAGCCCTCTGGGTGGCCAGCTGGAACACGACAACGTGCAGATGCAGCATCACATAACCCAACTTGACCCTGGCCGGCTCTAAACACTTGATAAGGGGCATCAACAGGGCGATAGATAACGGAGTTTGGCTCCATTTGACGCCACTCTAAACCGCCCTTGTCACCGTAGACACGGATCTTCAACGCGTTTTCTTCACCAGCACAAACCTGCGAAGCAATCAACACGCCCGACGCACCCTTCTTAGTTTTAATAAGCGCGGCGCCGTCGTCATCTAATCGGCGTCCTTCAACATGGGTGTTTAACTCGCCACATAACGAGGTAACACTGTCGTTTAATACAAACTCAACAAGTCCAAAGGCATGAGTGCCGATGTCGCCCATTGCGCCCGTTGCGCCAGAAATTGCTGGGTCGGTACGCCACTGCGCTTGCTTATTGTGCGTTTCTTCTTCGCCAGACAACCAGCCTTGCGGATACTCAACATACACTTTTCGAATGTTGCCCAGCTTACCGCTTTCAACGAGATGACGTGCTTGCCAAACCATAGGATAACCAAGGTAGGTATGAGCCAAGCCGTATAACGACTCACTGGCGTGAATAACATCTTGAAGCTCTTTTACTTCTGCAAAGCTAACGCCTGCTGGTTTTTCACAGAAGACGTGAAAGCCTGCCTTAATTGCGGCAAGTGAAATAGGTACGTGAAGATGATTAGGCGTTACGATAACAACCACTTGCATTCGCTCTTGCTCGGGAAGTTGCGCCTCGTTATCTAACATAGCTTGCCAACTGTCGTAAGCACGGGAAGCATCTACATTTAACGTTGCTGCCGTACGCGAGTTGTTTTCTTCGTTGCGGCTAAATGCGCCACACACCAACTGGTAGTTCCCATCTAACCCTGCGGCATGACGATGCACGGCACCGATAAACGCGCCTTCCCCGCCTCCGATCATTCCCATTCGAATTGGTTGCATTGAAATTCCTCTGTGTGCAAACGCACTATTGGTGTTACTAATGCCACAAAATGTAACCCGTTACATTTTAATGGTCAATACAAAAAACAGCATTTTATTAATCTAAAGTTTACAAATGGCGAGGTGACACTGGGGCTTTGCTACCGTTAACAGTCTATTCCTGCACCAAATTTGGACATAACACTAGCTCAAATTTACATAAATCCTACAAATAACCTTTGACGTTTTAATGAAAGTGCGTATTCTTTTGCTTAAAATGAAAACGGTTACATATTAATTTCACGTAAATTTTGAATTCGCTACCATCGTATAGACCACACCTCTACTGGGTTAGGTTTACAATGCGCGAGTGAATTAACAAACAACAATAACGTAAATGGCAAATATTAGAGATGTAGCAGATAGTGCCGGCGTGTCGGTCGCTACCGTATCAAGAACATTGCAACAACCTGAGCGTGTTTCTCCTAAAACGCGCAATAAGGTAATGGCCGCTGTTCAGGCAGTTGGATATAAACCTAACTTAATGGCAGTTAAGTTTCGTTCGGGAAAAACGCACAATTTAGTGGTACTGGTGCCTACGGTAGCGAACGTATTTTTTGCCCGTGTTATTAGCGGTATGCAGGAAGCGGCAGCCGAACTGGGCTATTCCATTTTACTTGCCAATACGCTTGGTAATAGTGAAATAGAAAGCCATTACGCCAAGATGGTAAGTACTTCTCAGGCTGATGGGCTTATACAGTTACGTGCGCACAACCCATTTGATGCCACTATGATCAACGACAATGGCCTACTTCCCATGGTGAATGCCTGTGAGGTGATTGACGATGGCCAATATCCTGTTGTGTCGTTAGACAACCGTGCTGCAGCCAAAGCAATGACCGAGCACTTAATTTCATTAGGCCATACCCGTATAGCCATGATCAAAGGACCTAATTCAAGTCCGCTTACCCAAGAACGCTTGGTTGGATATAAAGACGCCTTAGCGCAAGCCAATATTGCCTTTGATGAGAGCTTGTTGTTCCCGGGGGATTTTACATTACAGGCCGGATACAACGCAGGGGAGACCATTAGTCACCTTGAAAGTAGACCCACCGCCGTATTTTGTGAGAACGACGAAACGGCTATTGGTGCCATGCAAGCCTTCAAGCAAGCCAACCTACATGTTCCTAATGACATATCGGTGGCAGGTTTCGATGACATTGCATTTTCAGCATTTGTGGATCCGCCGCTAACCACTATTGCCCAACCTGCAGAAGAATTTGGTAGAACGGCGGTTACGCTACTGGTGGACCTTCTTAACGGAAAAATTCGCAAGGCCCCCAAAGTTATTATGCCGTTTGAACTTATTGTGCGTGAGAGCACGGGCAAAGCTTTGGGTTAATTGATGATAGCGATGCGTCATCACCTATGTACCACTACAGAAAAGGAGCAAGCAGTGAATTTAAGTAAAACAAACTTAAGTAAGACAGCAATTTTAGACGCGGCCAGTAATATTGGCTCTGGCGTTTCAAGACGACAGTTCATTAAATATTCATCTGGTTTACTGGCGGCTATGAGCGCTCCTGCTGTTTTGGCAAGTACTAGTTCGGTTCAGGGGCATGGTAGTGATAAAGGGGCTATGATGAAGGGCATGCAAAAAAGTGCTGTTGGTCTGCAGCTTTACACGCTTAGAGATATTATGAAAGTAAGTGTGCCGGCTACGCTTAAACTGGTCGCTGATGTTGGTTATTCGGAAATGGAATTTGCAGGCTACTTTGACCATAGCGCAAAGGAAATTAAGCAACTGCTTGATGACAATGGCCTTACTGCGCCTTCGGCTCATATTCAGTTAGACGCGTTCGATACTAACCTGTCACAAATTTTAGATGACGCACAAAACGTTGGTCACAAATACTTGGTAGTTCCTTGGCTTAGCGAAGCCCAACGTGGTACGGGCATTGCGCCATACCAAGCTCTTGCCGAAAAGCTAAATAACATTGGTGAAGCGTGTAAGAAAGAAGGTATTACCCTTGCCTACCACAATCACGATTTTGAATTTGAAGTACGCGACGGTAAGACACCATTAGACGTGCTTATAACTCAGACCGACCCAGACCTTGTTGCCATGGAACTGGATTTATACTGGACGGTAAAAGCAGGTAAAAATCCCATTGATTACTTTAAGCAGTACCCAGGCCGCTTTAAGCTTTGGCATGTAAAAGATTTGGCTGAAGACGGCAGTTTTGCTGATGTGGGCACAGGCACGATTAACTTTAAAGAGATATTCGCGCACGGCAAGTTAGCCGGTATTGAACATAAATTTGTAGAGCGCGATCAAACCACCGACCGCATTGCCACTATTGAGCAAGGTTTTAAAGCAGTAAGCGCACTTAATAAAGGCGTTAGCTAACGCTTTTGACCTTACCGTGGTTATAATGGGCACACAGTAAAAACGTCATAATAGTAGTAATTTTATGAGTGAACTTTTCAGTGCCCTTTCTCGCGCCTTAAGCCCCTATTACACCGAAATGAGCATTATGCTTATGGCCACTATTTTAGTGGTGTACGGCGACCTGATTAACGGCCATGTGAAACGCATACTGGCTCCTTACCATTTCACCATTCGCATTAGTTTGTTTGTAGTGCTGTGTGCCTTTGGCTATGGCGCACTAACTTTGTACGGCGCACCGTTCTTAAAACACACCCTAGCCTACTTGCCTTGGCAGTACCAAGGTGCAGGCTATGTGGCATCGTTTCTATTGATTGGCTTTTTGGCGGAAAGGCGTAGGTATATTTAGTTCTTTTAGATACTACCTTTACGCTACTGTTTTATTGTATTGCTCCACAAACTTTTTGGGTGGTAAGCTCATAACCTTTTTAAAGGACGTCGAAAAATAAGCTGCGGTGCCGAAGCCCACGTCTAGGCAGGTATCTAGAATACTCTTTCCTTCTAACAATAATGGGATAGACTTTTCTACCCTAAAACGTGAAAGAAACTCACTGAAGTTATAATCGAAAAGTTCTGACATTCTACGGTTCAAACTTCGAGGGCTGATCAGTAACGCCGTTGCTGCCTGATCTCTGTTGAAAGACTCATCGTGATAGTTTTTTTCGAGTACAGCAATAAAGTTGAGATAAAACGCCATATCTTTTTCGTTATCAAACTCTCGAATTTTTAGGCAACCAAACTTGAACACAGGTTGATCGCGCCCCTCTTCCCCTTGTTCCTTTGCCTCCCTGACAGCTAAAAGATGCTCTACACGAAGCATAATTTCTTCGTTAGAGGCAGGCTTTGCCAAGAAGTAATCTACTTTTTCTTCTAACGCAGATTTTTCTAGTTCTGCTCCGGTTTTAGCAGTAAGCATTAATATAGGAATATTGGCATAGCTGGCATTACTGCGAATGGCCTTAGTCAAACTAAGTCCATCCATTTCGTGCATCATTTGATCGGTAATCACTACATCCACTAAGTAATGCTGCATAACGTCTAAAGCCTGTGTACCATTTCGCGCTACTAAACAGCGATACTTAGGAGAAAAAAGTTCGAAGAGATAAGAACGAAACTCCCTGCTGTCATCAACAATTAACAGAGATTTCTTGCTTGTCTCAGCATTTGTCGGCGACAAATTTTCAGCGTGCGAATTCAAAAAAGCAATATCATCGATAGGCAACGTTACGGTTATTCTCGTCCCCACACCTTTTTGACTTTGAAGAGTAACCTCCCCTTGGTTCAACTCGACTAGGGTTTTAACCATTGTTAACCCAACACCATTTCCCTCTATTTCTGTATTCCCCCTAGCAAATCTCTCAAATACTTTACTCTGCAGGTTGTCTTCAATCCCTTCGCCATCGTCGCTTACGGTTATCTTCAGCACTTTGCTATCTTGTACTGCACTCACTTTTATCGTGCCGAGTTCAGGTGTAAATTTAACAGCGTTTTGTACTAAGTTAGCCAAGATTTTTTCTAGGCTATCGCTAATGAGCAATACCTCTTTTTTCCCCTTTATCCGAACCTCTAAATTTTGCCTCTTTTGTTTGGCTAAAGGCTCTAGGGATAAAACAATAAAACGGATTTTTTCTAACGAGTATGACTTGTAGTAGTCCTCAATGTTTAACGCTGAGGGAACATCGTGGTTCATTTGGTTAATTAGTTGCTCAACCCTCTTCATATTATCTTGAACACAGACTAACTCTTTGCGCGTCCCCATATCTGTATCAGAGATTTTTTCTAACGAGCCGTTTATGACTTGAATGGGTGTTCGAAGTTCGTGGGTGATCTCGTTGATGAAACGCTCTTTACTACGCAGCATTTTTTCGAACTTTGAGTGTCCGTCGGTTATTTCATATCGGGTCAGGAGGGTGTATAGGGTGGTGGTTTTGAACTTCTCGTAAAGCTTACTTACTAAGCCGACTTTCCATAAGAAGAAAAACACTATTAATATTGATAGGTAAAAAATAATACCTATATAAGATGCCCAAATAGGCGGAGCTATATCGAATTGAATAGTCAGTCCTTCTGAGGCTCCTTTATTGTGCGTGGTCACTATATAAAGTTTATGTTCACCAACGTCCATGTCACCTAAAGTTAAATTCATAGCCGCTTTATTGTGAGAGACCCAGGCATCATCGTCTAGTTTGAACTCGATGCCTCTGCTCTCGTTATAGACATCGCTATCGACAAAATTGAAAGTTACTTCCTCAAAACTACTATCAAAGTTAAAGTTAAGATTCTCGGGTAAGTAGAGTGCATGCTGCCCTTTTTTATCCATCCACTTAACGTAAGTCAAAACAATAGGTTCCACTTCAGTAGTTTGTGCTTTAAGACTTTCAATTAGTTGAATTTCATCCAGTAAATAGCTGTATTTATCGCCCTTCACTAATACTTTTTCGCGAAGCTCCTCGAAGCTTTTATATTCAAAATCCGTATCAAGCAGTCCAAACTGCATATCAATTTTGAATACTGACTCACTGGTTCGGGGCTTTACAAATAGGCCCATATTAGAGGCCACCCATAGGTTTCCACTCTTCGTAACCATAGCCCCCCGAATAAACCTTAATTTATCTAGGCCCTGGATAGTTAACGAGCTGATCGAACCGCTTTTCTTATTGATTTCTTTTAGGCCAGCCCCAGATGTACATACTAAATAAGTTTCTTCAAATTCAATTAAACACTGAAGTCCGAACCAATTACCCTCTTCGGGGTTAATTGTCCGCCAAGTAAACTTAGACAGTTGAAAATGTATATTGTCAAACTCATCGAATGCCGCTAGTTCACCGCCGCTTAATAGCGAGCTATACACGATTTTTCGGGGTGCTTTGATGGTGTCTTTTATAGTCTCATCCACTACATAGTAGTAGTTTGCGCTAATTCCATCATCGAAGTATAAATAGAAGGCGTCTTTATCGATGTCGACAGAATGAATGAAATCACTGCTACACAGCTCTGATGGATTTAACGCTTTAAGCCGTGCAAAGATCTCTTCTTGCCGAGACGTACAATGAGCAGCTTTATCTTTGCCTAAAACTGTTTCAGTTAGCTCTCCATTGCTTTCATTTAGCGTAAATAGGCCATTTTCAATTCGGACTAACGTTTCCGTTTGGTCGAAAGCAGATTTTTGAATATTATCTCTTAAGGCATTCCCTTTAAATGATATGAGGTTTGTTGAAAACTTCGTTTTGGGTAAGGAAATTAGGCCTAGCTGAGAAGAAGCAATAAGTAGCGAATCATAAGGACCAACCGCTATTTTGGTTATCGAACGAATCGCCTCAGATGTTAATATTGGATTCATAAAGGGTGGCGCTACGAGCTTCCCGTTTTCCAGTATCAATAGCCGACCGTCCGAAACCCAGATTTTATTGTCTTCTGTTTTAATTACGTCGTTTATGTAAGTACCACTAATCCCCTCAGTAGAAACGAAACGAGCCTCACTGCCTAAAATATACAGCCCCTCTGGTCCTCCAATGTATAACTCTTTATCGATCACCTTGACGAAAGTTGCACTAGATAAAAGCGGAAGTTTGTCGCTTAGCTTATACTCTTCAATAGTAGCTGACGCTTCTGATATTGAAACATAACCTTTGTTTGATGCTATATGCACCTTGTCGTTCACAGCGAAAAGTGAGTAGATACCGTTTAACTTCAAAGATGCCAGTTGCGTGCTTAGCTTCGTTGAATGACCTGAATTTCTATTCGTTTGTATAACATCGTCGATGACAGAGAAATAGAAGTTTGTAGAGGTCATGGTCATAGCCCAAACAGAACTCGTCCAATCTCTATTAGAAAATAGTTGCTTAGCTTCTTTGGTTCTCAAATTAACTTTAAAAACGCCCACGCCGTATTCAACAACCCATAGGCTAGCGCCGCTCAAGTGGATATCAGAGATGATCCCCGTAGCATGGTTAGACGTGTTGAACTCTAACCGTTCAGACTCATTCCCAATAACTTCAAATACACCATTTTCCGCGGCTATATAGACAACCTTGTCTGAGACCTCTAAATCACGAATAACTCCTGAAGGAACGCCATCGAAAGAAGTCCTGCCCTCTAAATTTACACCAATCGCTTGGCTCGTTTTTGGAATAACGAATAAACAAACAAGGAAAATTAGGACACAAGAATGAGTTTTCCATTGATATCGATGAACTGTCTCAGTAGTCATATCTTACATCCCTGTATAACGATTACCTTTAAAGTGCTCACATGAGCAGGAAAATTAAAAAAATAAAGAGGAAGAGATATGAATATCGAACAAAAAACAAACATGCAAGAACTTGGACAGCAAGACTATACTAAAGTATACGCTGGAACTAGCTCCCCGCTATTGAAAGAAGACTTTTACTTAATTTTGCCAATAGGGCCGATAAAGCCAAAGAAACCAGATGTAGATCGGTAACCTCTAAACCAACAACCACTTCATCCCAGCATTCTCGGCGGCTTGCTGGTCATAAATAAAATCGCCTACATACAGGCAGTCTTCAGGTTGAAGCTGCCAGGTGTTCGCCACCATTAATAAGGCTGTTGGATCGGGTTTGGCTGGGGCATCTTCGCGGGTAAGCACGTAGTCGATGGGAATGCCGTTATTGGCGACTTTAATAGCGGTAGCTTGGCGGCAGTTCCGGGTAACTATCGCCATGGGTAAATTATGAGCTTGCACTTTTTCTACCATGGCTTTGCCTATCTCTAGCCATTTCGCATTTTGCGCATCGTCTAGTTCGTGCTGCAATATAGCTCGGTGAGCATTCGCTTTGGTTTCGGCGCAGCTAAGGGCATCAACAAAGGTAAGAATGTCTTCGTTTTGTGGGCAGCCTACGTCGGCGCGCATTTGCGTGAAGTTAAGGCTAGACTCTACTAAGGTGCCGTCTAAATCGAATATTACACCTTTAATGCCGGTCAAATTCATCTGCTCTACGCTCACGCTCACGCTTTTATCGTCCTTTTACTTCACTGTAATTCTTAAAATTCGGTTAACGCCCACTTAATTGAGCACAGCGCTTAACTTACTCACTAACCTTACCGCCAACATAATGCCACGAAAGACTTTAGCCTTCAGTTACGTTTGCTTAAGGCTTCAATATATTTAGTTAAAAACTACTGATGTGATTTAAGTTTACCCCGCCCACACCTTGCATTAGCATAGCGCTCTTTTGGCAAACTAAATTTGCCCTTTCTGAATTAATCATATTTTTAACAGGTAATTTATGGGTGTATTTGCTGCGCTAGGTACAGCGCTTTGTTGGGCGATTGCTGCCCGTCTTTTCAGAGGTACGGGCAACGCATTTTCACCGCTTACCATGAACTTTTGGAAGGGGCTTATTTCTATCGCCATTTTAGCGGCAGTACTGCTAGTGGTTCAGCCTACAGGGCTTACCACTAGCACTGTTTTATGGCTGCTTGTAAGCGGGCTAATTGGTATAGGCATTGGCGACACCTGCTTTTTTAAAGCCCTGCAAAGCATTGGCGATAGCCAAGCTGTGCTGGTTGCCGAAACCCTTGCGCCGCTTTTTACGGCCCTTTTCGCTATGGCTTTTATTGGCGAATGGATCACCTGGCAACAGTGGGTCGGCGTAGCCGTTGTTTTGTTTTCTGTCGACATGGTAATTAAAGCACGCAAGCGCAGTACTACCCACGTATTTGCTACCAGTGGTTATTTATATGGCGTGGGTGCTGCGCTATGTCAGGCTATAGGGGCGGTAGTTAGCCGCGACATTTTAAGCGCGGGTGAAATTGACGCTGCCAGTGCCGCGTTTTTACGCTTAGTGGGTGGTATGTTTTTTGTCGTCCCCTTTATTGCGCTTACGAAAACCCGCTATATGCCCGTTATTGAAAATGGCAATCGTGTATGGCCCGCGTTTGTCTTAGCCACGTTACTGGGTACTACTGCCGCAATTTACTTACAAATGTTTGCTTTTGCCTATGCAAAAGCCGCCGTTGTTCAAACGCTTATTGCCACCAGCGCATTAATGTCGCTTGGGGTTGCGTGGGTGCTGGGAGAAAAAGCCACAAGGGCCACTATTATCTGGTCTGGGGTAGCCCTAATAGGCGTTGCTATTTTGGTAAGCTTTGGCGCGCCTTCTGCACACTAACAGCGTATTAAATTTTGCCTTTAAGCTACTCATAAACAAACCTCTCCCCCCGCCCCCATAAAAAGCCGCTTTTTTTATGGGGCTTTTGTAGTACTTCCCCAATCAAATCGATATTATTGAGGAAAAACAAAATCGAATACTCATGTTTCAAAAGATTGCTTGTACAATAATTTTGATTTTAAGCGTTGCGTTTGCTTCTTTCACAACAGAGGCAAGTGATGCGATAGACGCTTTCATAGAGGAAGTTCGCACTCCTTCATACGACTGTCCTAGCCAGTCTTTGTTTCCTCAACTTGAAAAAACGCTTTTAGGCGAATCTCTTTCTACCCAGCAGCGTTTCGCACTGACTGTCGCAAAGGGGCAGTTTTTGATTTGCCGCGGCAAATATGAAGAAGCAGAAAAAATGCTGCTAAAAGCGATAATGCAGAGCAACATTGATGAGAGTTCCTATGCATTTGCGTCTGCCATTTATCAAATTGGCTTCTCTTATGATGCAAGGGAAAACCCAGCGCGCTGTAAATACTATAAGCAGGCGCAAGACTTATCTTCACCCGAACGTCACAGCGATATTTTTACCAGTGCCTCTTTAGGGCTTATTAGCTATTGTTCCGATTCTTCATCCCCTGAAGTTAGGCTGGGCAAAATGTTTGGCGTGTTAAAGCGCTATTCAAATGACGGTAGCCCGGGGGAACTGGCGCATATTCATAACTCTATAGGTTTACTTTACGGTAGCTTAGAGCAGCACGCCCTCGCCGCCGAGCAGTATTTAAAAGCCCATGAGATGGGGCTTCAAGTGTACGAAGGCAGTAACAGGGTAAGTATTATTATTAGCGCCATTGTGTCACTGTTAAGCAGTGGTCAGTTCGACCGAGCGTACCAAAGCATATTAGAACTAGGTGCATTAAATACTGAAATAAATACCACGCTTAGCAACTTTTTGTATCAGTACGCGCTGTCAATTTATTATAGAAAAACCCAAGACTATACTAGCTTGGCTTACACCCTGCCCGATCTAGAAGAGGCAACTGCGAATATATCCAGTTCGCTAGGTGAGATGCTGGTTAGCTGGCATAAAACCGAAATTTGCTTACAAAATAGCGACCTGCCTTGCATAAGAGAGTACCTATCAGAAATCAAGGCAATGAACGCCAATGTAATACCTAAGGTATTTGAAACCAATTTAGACTATTTAAGTTTTAATGTAGATATGTACATTGCGTTAGGGGATTTGGAGCGCGCTAAAGCGGCGCACAACATTTATTCAAAAGAAGTCACAAAGCGCAGGGAACTGGCGCAAGACTCTTCCTTAATTATCGGTGCAGCCAACCTTTATACTCGCATTTATGATCTAGAGTCTGCCATTGAGCAAGCTGAGCAGCGACGTAAAAATACACTGTATACCGCTATTATTGTTTTCATACTGATAAGTGGTATAGCGGGCTATGTCTTGCACAGAAAACACCAAGCGCGTAAAGCTATCGACCCGGTAACTCAGCTACTTAACGCCGACTCTGCTATTTCCCGTATAAATAAACTTGATGCGCCAAAACCAGGTAGAGCCATTGCCATCGCCATTTTCGATGTGAGTAACCTGCGTGACATTACCCGTAAACTGGGCTCAACCAAAGGCGATTTGGTGTTAAGAAAAATAGCCCAGACCCTTCAGAATGCGACGCGCGGCAATGACATTCTTGGCCGTTTTGGTACCGAGCAATTTATTTTGTGCCTACACAATATCGAGGAAAGAAGTGCGCGCCAGTTCTTCGATAGAGTGCAAAGCGCACTTGATAGTACGTTTGAAAGTGAAACGACAACCGACAGTATTGAGGTTGAATCACACATGAGCGTATTTATCGCTAATGAAAAGATAACGGGCCTTAACGATATACTGGATGATATCGCCATGTCTCTTGATCTAAATAATAAAGCCGACGATCTATAAATATACTGTGAGCTTGTAAAATACTAAGCCGGCATCACTCTTTTTATGCCGGCTTTTTATTTTCTTATGTTATCCGTCTGCTCCTTTCTACATTGAATTTCAAAGCAACAGAGGCGACTTTGGTCGTATAACGCTTTCGCAAAACCATTTCTGTTTTACATTGGTATAAGCTACAAGTGCATTTAGGCAAAGCGCTACGTTTATCACCAATAGCAAAAGGAAGGTGTATCGTGACGCCACGGGTAATATTCTTCGATATCAACGAAACACTATTGGATATGCAGGCCATTAAAACGGGGCTCGCAACGGTTTTAGAGGGTGATGAAACGCTGGTAGACCTGTGGTTTGCTAACTTGCTTCACCATAGTTTAGTCGACACCATGTCTTCACAGTTTCACGACTTCATTGATGTGGGCGGTGCAGCACTTACGATGGTGGCCCACAGTAAAAACATTGCGCTAGATGAAAAAACGGCAAAAGACACCATTAAGCAATACATTACGAAGCTGCCTGCGCATGATGATGTCATCCCTACGCTCAAAGCTCTCCACAGTGCCGGTATTGCTTTGGTAGCGCTATCTAATTCATCTGAAACTGGCTTAAATGCTCAACTAGAATATGCCAATATTAAACACTACTTTTCCCACGTGTTGAGTGTAGAGCGCGTACGAACCTACAAGCCTCACCCCGCGGTGTATCACTGGGCTTGCCAACAAGCCAATGTGAAAAATGAAGAGGCGATGATGGTTGCCGCGCACGGATGGGACGTAAGCGGGGCTAAAGCAACGGGAATGCGAACTACGTTTGTAGAACGGCCAGGGAAAATGATGTACCCGCTCGGTTTAACTCCCGATCACAGTATTGCATCATTGAATGAGCTGGTTAGTTTAGTAACTCGTTAATGTTTCATTCTGCACGGGTTTCCCGTGTTATTGCAGCACAAACATCGAGTAGGGTGAGGCATCACCGCCTCATCCCTCTCACAGAACCGTACATACGGACCTCGTATACGGCTCATGTACATAGTTATTTAGCGTAATTGCTAAACACATATCCCGTTGCAACATTCTCCAAGTTCATTAGCCCGATTTCATCAAACCAACTGTTTGGCATTGCGTAGCTTGCTAAGGGACTGCGTGCACTGCACCAACTCGTCATGTTGATATGAGCAAACTGACCTTTATAACCGTGCTGTCTTAGCCAGCGATGGAGGCGGCTCGCCTTTTTCCATAACTTGAGTTGAATGCTGCGCAAGCGGCGTCTTAGCCAGCTTGCTATTTGCTTAAATGCCCTGCTCGCATTGGCTATCTTGAAGTAATAACTGAACCCTCTTAGCAGTGGGTTTAGTGCATTGATAACTGATTGCAGCGGCATTCCGCCATTGCGTTTCGTCATCTGCTTGAGCTTCGCCTTAAACGCGGTGAGTTTCTTGGGCTGGATGCGGGTATATTTCGTCCCAATTTCAACACCAAGGAACTTCACACCATCATCACTGTGAGTGATGTGTGTTTTATCCGTGTTTACACTTAGCTTTAGTTTCTCTTCTAAGATATGTGTGGCTTGCGCTTTGGCATTCTCTGCCGCTGCACGACTGCTACACAAAATCAGGATGTCATCAGCATAGCGCACTATGCGGTGCCCTCGCTCTTTCATTTCCTTATCGAACGCATCCAGATAGATGTTCGCTATGAGCGGGCTTATTACCCCACCTTGCGGACTGCCTGTCTCTGTCTGCTGCCAATGCCCATCAACCATTACCCCACTTTCTAAGAACTGAGTAATTAACTTCAACACGCTGCCATCACGCACCCGCCTTTTGATGCTCTTAATGATAAGCGTATGGTCCAGCTTATCGAAGCACTTCGACAGGTCCATATCCACCACGTGTCGCCGTCCGTATCGACGGATGAACATGGTGGCTTTATTAATGGCATCGTGACAGCTCCGCTTCGGTCTATAACCAAAGCTTGATGGATGGAACTGCTCTTCGAAGATGGGTGTAAGGAGGTCATTCAAGCATTGTTGAACCACTCTATCCCTAACTGTTGGGATACCCAATAGACGCTCACCGCCCCCGTCTTTCGGGATAATGACCCGCCTTACCGGTTGCGGTTGATAGCGTTTGGTTTTGAGTTCAAGAAGAAGCTGCGATAGTTCATTATCCAGATTTGAGGCAAACGCGCTCAGGCTCTGCCATCTATTCCGGCCGCACCTTTCGCTTTGAATACCTTTTTAAACCCCTTGAACAGCCTCGCTTTATTAAGCAGGTGACCGTACAAACTATAATAAACCCGCATACTTCCTCTCGAAGATGGTGTGCTGTGTGGGGGTCAATATTATCCTTTCGTGCTGGTCTATTTCACGTGGCTGTTAAGCGTGCTAGCCCAATGGCAATCTACTCAACGTTCACCACATTACTCCCATGTACCGTTTCGTAGTCAGTCCGTCGCTTCCACAACGAACCAAGTACGAAGACGTCGATAGCTAATCGATTCGTGTACCACTAAAAAAAAATATCTACTCATCACAGACTTACTATGTACTTCCGCCCTTCGCCATCCCTATCAGCTTTTGGCTAATAGTGACGCCATCAAACACAATGCTGATGGTCAGCTCGGTTTTACCCTCCACACCATTACTGGCTTTCACAGGCCGAACTTTACTCACTACTACGGCTTCATCTGCCACCTCACACCGATTAACATCTTGAGTCTCCCCTTGAACGTTAACCACTTACTCTAAGTAAGTTTAGGTGCCAGGCTTCCCCAGTTACTGCACTGACGCCCTGTTAGAAATCCCACCCTCAAGCACAAAACAGGACTGACCGAGTATCGGGCTTCACGCTATTTTGCACGCTTACCCTCCTGTCTTGCCGAATCAGGTTCACTTGCGTTGTGTACCTCTAACTTCCTATGGCTTCCTTCGGACCCTGCCGTTGGCCAACAACGCCCTTGCCATTCGGATTATCTTCCCCTCAGTCAGGGTGATTCAGGTTTCTTTCAACCTGACGGGTTTGCCAGCTTCGCTGGGCAAACAAAAAAGTCTTACCTAGGTAAGACTTTTCTATTCGTATTAGCGCTAATTCGCTATGTCGCTTTCAGCAAGCATTTAGGCAATTAGAGTTTAGCCAGTTCTGGCTTATTTGCTTCAAAACCTTTCATGCTACAAGAAGTGCGCTTTGTTTTTAATGCGCCTAGCTGACGTTTCAGCCACGACTTCTGGATCCCTGACTTGGCAGTATCCATTTCACTGCTAACACGCGTTATTTCTTTGCCGACATTAACACATTCTTTTTTATTTGGTTCAAATCCGCCATTCGCAAAAACAGAAGAAGAAAACATTAAGGCCGATAGCGCTACTAGCGTTTGCTGTTTCATAAGAGTCCCCAACTACTCGTTATAATCCCAGGTTAGTGTCATACCGTAAAAATGAGCATATACTTGCTTTAAATCTGTAAGGAATATAGCAGGCCTCTTATTCTTGTTAGGTACTTCAAAATATACGCAGTAATAAATCACTGCTTACTTTACTGAAACCACTACCTGTAAGCCATTGTCTTTTATATTATTATGACGACTTTACTTAATCTTACCATTCCACTTACGTATCGATTTTTATATTTTGCGTAATTAACAATTAGCCTATCCATAGTATCGGCCACAGTAACAGCATTCTGTAGCAGCATTACTAACTGTAACGCGTTGATATTAAAACACCTTAGGTTTTTCGAAACAAGTGGGCTTATCCCAATCCACTCAGCGATTTTAGGACGGGCATTTCTTTTTTGTTAGTATTTACTTACTACACCTACAAACGACTACCCGCTGACAGTTTTTCTACTGTTTCCATCACTGTTTCACCCATCCTGTCTAAGCTTATCACTTGCTTGGCCGCGCCCTTCTCGATGGCTACTTTTGGCATGCCAAATACAATGCAGCTCGCTTCATCTTGGCAAAAGGTTTCACAGCCCGCATTTAATAATTCAAGCAAGCCCGTTGCACCGTCACTGCCCATGCCAGTCAATAGCACACCAATCGCGTTACTACCTGCGCTCCTACAAGTTGAATTGAACAGTACGTCAACAGAGGGCTTATGGCCTGAAACCCGGGGCCCATCAGTTAACTTAATTCGATAGTCAGCCCCGCTCCTTTCTATCTCCATATGCTTATCACCTGGGGCTAGGTAAGCTTGTCCAGGCAGCAAGCGTTCCCCGCCTTTTGCCTCTTTGACCTGCATTTGACATACCGAGTCTAAACGCCTTGCGTAGGTCGATGTAAACCCAGCGGGCATGTGTTGAGTGATAACCGTCGCCGGTGCATTTGCAGGAAATGTTCGCAGCACTTCCTTAATGGCTTCAGTGCCACCGGTAGATGCGCCTATCGCAATAAGTTTTTCTGTGCCAGTGTAGTTCACTTTGCTTACCGCTGATGCCTTAGCAGGCGTCGCTTTCTTTACTTTAGAGCGGGCGGCAGTACGTATTTTTCCAACTATAAGTTGGTGATAATCAGCCATGCCCTGCGCCACGCCAATTTTGGGTTTCGCAACAAAGTCGATAGCCCCAAGTTCCAATGAACGAAGTGTGGCGTCAGCGCCCTTTTCGGTGAGCGTGGAAATCATCACAACCGGGGTCGGTTTTGCATTCATTAGTACTTCAAGGAACCGTAAACCATCTACTTTTGGCATTTCGATATCGAGTGTTATTACATCAGGTGATTTCTCTAATACGAGTTTTTTCGCTACAAACGCATCGGGCGCTGCACCTACCAATGTCATGTCTGGTTCGCTTTTTATAATTTCGCTGAGAATTTGTCTTATCAACGCAGAGTCATCGACTACCAGTACTTTAATTGTCATTTTCAGTCCTCAAATAAATCAACACTACCGTTTGGTGCCCGAGCAGACAGCTCCCAACGATGCTGGCTTTCGCGCTCAATAATGGTCGCATTATTAAGTTCATGAATACGCTTCATGAGTACGTTACCGTCACTAGGAAAAAAATAGATTTTTCGTGCATAGGTATCGCACAAGTCACTCGCGAGTATGGGAATGCGCTCTGTGTTTAAAAATTGGGTAACAAATTCGGCGTTAAACCGTCCCACATCGTTTTGAACGAACGAGGGAACCACCCTCCCCCCGCCAAATATTTTTGCCTTAATTCTCTTTTTTGACGCCCCGGCCTTCACTAAATCGTTAATAAGCAGTTCCATGGCGTGAACGCCATACTTCGCGGCCATCCCCTGCATTTTGTCGAACTCTTCGGCAGTTTTATTCACGCTTGGCAGCATAAAATGGTTCATGCCACCAATGCCTGAAACCGGGTCAAATAAACATGCCGCCACACAGGAGCCCAGCACAGTGACCAGCATTTTATTTTGGGTAGTAACGAAGTACTGCCCTGGCAACAGCTTTACAGCGTCAGTTGCAAAGCGTTTGTCGTAATAGCTTATCGGTGCTTCAAAGTTGCAAGACGCCACGAATACGCGCTTGAATGTTCAGCATTATCACTATTGTGAAGTCGTTATACGTGGCCTCACCCACGTTAAACTTAATGCGTAAATCCACGATGGGAACAATGTCGCCACGCAAATTAATCACCCCTTTAATAAAAGCCGGAGCATTAGCTATTTTGGTGACCTGCTCGTAGCCTCTGATTTCTTTTACCGTGGTTATGTCCAATGCGTAATGTTCGTCACCAAGCACAAAGCTTAAGTACTCTTTGTCTTGTCCACCTGTAACCGCTTGATGCAAAGCAGTTTCGCTCATGAAAGTAACTCCTCTATTTGGCTTGAGGTATAAGTCGTGGCAATGGAGTCTGCGTCTATAATAAGTGCCACTTTGCCGTCACCCATTATGGTTGCGCCGGCGATGCCTGCTACCTTGCGGTAGTGCTCTTCTAGGCTCTTAATGACCACCTGCTGCTGACCAACTAATGCATCGACCAAAATTCCGAAGCGTTTCTTACTGCTCTCAAGCAATACCACGATCCCCTCGGTTGGCGACTTCGCTGCATCTTCTACCTGCATAAAATCGTAAAGTGGCACTAAGGGCCAATATTGGTCGCGAATGTATAAAACGGTGTCGTTACCCAAGGTTTTTAACTGCTGCTCGGTAGGTTGAAAAGACTCGATAATATTAAGAAGCGGGATAACAAAGATTTGTTCTCCAACCGTTACACACATACCATCAACAATGGCTAAGGTAAGCGGTAAGTGAATGAAAAAGGCAGAGCCTTCGCCCGCGCTAGACTCTATGTCGATTCTCCCGCCAATTGACTCTATATTTCGGCGTACCACATCCATACCCACGCCCCTACCAGACACATCAGTGATGGCGTCAGCAGTCGAAAAGCCGGGTTGAAAGATGAGCTGCCACACGTCTGCGTCGGGCATGTCATCGGATACGGCTAGGCCATTACTGCGTGCTTTTTCAAGAATTTTGTCGCGATGTAAACCGCCGCCATCATCGATGATACTTATGATAATGCTGCCGCCTTTTTGCTCGGCACTTAAAATAACCGTACCTTTCTCAGCCTTTCCGGCGGCCACGCGCTTTTCAGGCGTTTCAATACCGTGGTCGATACTGTTGCGCACTAAGTGAGTAAGGGGGTCGACAATTTTCTCAATCAAGCTTTTGTCTATTTCGGTGCTGCCACCTTGAAGTACCAGTTCTACTTGCTTGCCCAACTTACCCGCTAAGTCTCTCACCAAACGAGGGAAACGATTGAACGTTGCAGTAAGCGGCAGCATACGCATAGACATGACTGACTCTTGAATTTCTCGCGTATTACGCTGTAGTTCGTCGATAGCTAGCTGTAAGCGCTCGCCTACCTGCCCGTCAACATCTTGCCCAATCATAGAAAGCATAGATTGGGTGATAACCAACTCGCCCACTAAATTAACCATGGCATCTATCTTCGTGGTATCTACGCGAATAGACGCAGACTCACGCACTGCGCTTTTTTTAGCGGAAGGCTTAGCTGGCGCTTTAGCCGGTGCGGGCGTTGAGGCAGTGTCACTTTTCTCTTCTTTAGTGTGGGTATTTGATGTTGAGTTTTGTGAAGTACTTGCGCTTTGCGGCTCGCCGCCCTTTGTCGTTTCTGAAGCGGTATTTATATGGCTAGCTGAAGGCACATCATCGAAAAAGCCAAACCCTTGGCTCTCTTCAGCTTTGCTCAATTCTGGTTCGGCAACCGTATTCGACGTGTCTTCATCGTCAAAGAAGCCGAAACCGTCATCAGCTTGTGTTGAAGCATTCGTAGGCTCGTCATCAAAGAAGCCAAAACCATCGTCTTCATTATCTTTGCTTTGAACCGGCTCGTCTTCGAAAAAGCCAAAGCTATCATCCTGCACGCTTTCGTTTTGGTCTTCCGTCTCTATTTTAGTTGGTTCAGCGCTTTGCCCGTTAATCACCCCATTTAACGTTTCTACGCGCTCAGCAATGCTATCTTCAGGGACAGGAGTGGCGTCGCGATAGGCATTTAGCGTGTCTTTTAAAACATCAAGGGTTTCTAAAAGCACATTAACAATGTCAGCGGTAATGCACAGCTCATTATTACGCGCTTGATCAAGCAAGTTTTCCATCACGTGCGTTAAACTCATTAACGCATCAAAACCAAAGATACCGCTGCCGCCCTTAATGGAATGGGCAGCACGGAATATACTGTTTAGTTCTTCAGGATCTGGTGATTCAACATCCAAGCCCATCAATAGCTGTTCCATATCGTCGAGATGCTCATCGCTCTCGTCGAAAAATACGCTATGGAACTGTTCAATATCGATGCTCATTCTGAATCCTTCCAGATAATAGGAATGGTTAGGCGACCTAACCCAATACGCGGCGCGTTACGTCAAGAAGCTTATTAGGGTCGAAGGGCTTAACCATCCAGCCTGTTGCACCGGCAGCTTTGCCCTTCGCTTTCATATCGCCACCAGCTTCTGTCGTAAGCATAACGATAGGCGTTCTGCTGTAGGCACCAAGGCCTCGCAAATTTTTAATAAGAGTTAGGCCGTCCATACGGGGCATGTTTTGATCGGTTAACACAAAATTAAATTGCTGACTTTTGCACTTATCAAAGGCTTCTTGACCGTCTTGGGCTGTGGTGACGGTATACCCAGCGCCCTTTAGTGTCATTTCTACCATTTGACGAATTGATACCGAATCGTCGACGACTAAAATGTGTTTGCTCATTTGCTCACTTCTCCAAAGTATGTCATTACTGACGTGCTTCCTGTTCCTTTCTTAGCTTAGAACAATTCAACTTCTCCAGCGTCCATAGAGGTTGCAGACACTGGGTTGTGGTCATTTTTACCTTTCGCAGCGAGTCCTTTTTGGTACTCATTTAATGCGTTGACGAAACGCTCAATATTGCTGGCATCTAACGTTGCCAACTGTTCTAAAATGAACGCGATCATGTCTTGGGTATATTGGATATGCTGGCCGTTAATATCCCCGAACTGCATACCTCGGATAGCTGCGTTTATCGACGCATCAAGCTGTGCTCCTATATCTTCAATTTGTTTCGTAGTAACAAGGTCTGCTTCTGCTTTTCTGATGATTTCCGCCAGTTGATCACTAATATGTGATTTAGCATTAACAACCTGTGATATATCTTGCGAGGCTACAAATTCTGCAGTGTCAGTAAGCTTATCTACCAAACTACGAATGTTCTCGACCTGGGTTTTAATTACGTCACTGAACTGGGTAGAACGGGTTGAAAGGGCGCGTACTTCATCTGCTACAACCGCAAAGCCTCTGCCTGCTTCACCGGCTCGCGCCGCTTCAATAGCTGCGTTTAGGGCCAATAAGTTAGTTTGGGCGGCAATATCGTCAATACCGCTTAGCGCATCTATCACGGTAGGCATTGCCTGTTGGATAGTTTGCACCTGTTCCATCAAGTGCTTTGTTGATGAGGACATTTGCTCGGTTGAATCGATAAATTGGGTTAGGGTTCCGTCGGTTTCTTGTGCGAAGCTACGCATGCGCTCTGAATAAGAATGAGACTGCGTGTCGTCAACGCTAAGCAGGGCATCGATACACTCGGTTTGTTGTGCAACAAGCGCTTTCAAACTGCTAAACGCATTGGATAAGGTTTCAACGGCGTCATCTTGGGTAGACTTGATGGACGATAAATTGCTGTCGCATGTACTTAAAGACAAAGCTAGCTCGTCGCTCGCTTTTTTGATATCAGCATTACTTGGCTGCTTGCTCTGCTCTGAAGGCTCGCTATCCGGGTAAAATGCATCATCTTCACCGGCACTTTTCCCAAAGATAAATCCAGTAAAGATAACCACACCTGTTAACACCGCAAGTGCGGTTAGTGGGGATACGAAAAAAAACAGCGCCCAGGATACAGCGATACCCACGACAGGCAGAATAAATACGCTTTTTAACGCCCCTTGCTGATTTAACGATACGCTATTAACTGACAAAAAAACTCTCCTTGAGAAATCGCGAACTGGCAGATAGCCAATGGCACGTCTCATCTCCTAAGCACACAAGGTGTAAACAAATCACAAAGCTTGCTGCTAGCGTTAGCCGCTGCACCAAGCTAAAAGGCAGTCTTGAATAAATGCACAATCACTTTGACACCTTTAGTCGGTAGCAAAGTTATTTATGACTGTCTTTTCTCACATGAAGTAAGCGTAGTACCCATTTTGAAAAGTAGGCAAGAACATGCATAAGTTTTTTAATAAAAACGCGTCTTTGGGCTTTAATTGTGTCCAAATTGCGTGAAAAGCGCGGAAATCAGCTTGATGTAAAATGCTTGTAATCAGATAGCAGTGAACGCTGATATGCGCGATTTATAATAACCAGCCACAAAAAATGGCTCTGCAAATCAAAAAACTATTTTTGCTAGCAAGTGGCGAATCCACAAGGCAATTAGGTAAGGCATTTGAGAAAGCTCTTCAAAATTCGGGACTAAAAGAGTCACCCAGAGGACCGCGAACGCTATACTCTCTCCGACATACTTACATTACGTGGCAGCTTCTCAACGGAACCAGCATGTACGCAATTGCGCGCCAATGTGGAACTAGTGCAGCAATGATCGAGCAGTATTACAGTCATGTAAAGCCCGAAATGCGTGCCGACGCTTTATCTGGAGTTACTTTTGATAAACAAGAGCCCAAAGCATTGTCCAAGAAAACATTAAATAGACGCGCAAAGACTGCAGAGCGAGACGAAAAACGCTTTAAAGAATGGGTCGAGGAGTTCAAAAAGCGTGGGTGTATTTAGTCCACCATATGGGGAGATAAAGTTACTTTTTATTAGTCGCTTGAACAAAGACCCCTTTACTTGGTCGTTTAACGGTGGCTTCTTCGGTTGCTTTTAAAAATAAAGAATAGTTATTGAAGATATGTAAATTTAATCAATGCGCTCTAAAACCAAACGAAAATCATAACTCAGCAAAAAATTCAATTACTAGTATTGATTCATAATCTTCGAAAGGCTGCAGGAAGAACCTCAAAGCCCGCAAAAATGTCCGTAAGAGAAGTAAATAGCACAACACAGCTCGTATGTTCATTGGTTCGAACTCAAGCTGTAACTGCTTTTGGAAACTAGAGTTATCAGGGATGAAGGAATTACCGAAGTTGTGCGTATGCTCCTATAGTAATCCCAAATATATCTGCATAAGCGACTCGAATAAAAGTGCCAAGATCATAGCCCAGATTTAAATCAGTTTTGAGATAATAAAGTCAGCTTTCAACCGTGCTTTTGGTTCTGAAACGTTTGCTAAGCTATACCCTCAAACTTCTTTCAAAGAGAAGCAAAGAGCGCTCTCTTGTTCGCTTTTGGGTATCTAAAAAGAGAATAATTTGCGAAATATTATTTCATGAAAAACTATTCCTATCGGCAGGATGTTTACACCTTCTCAGGTTACAGTTTTTACATATGCTTGAACACTTTCGATGCTGAACAGCTTATTAGTAGAAATCCTGTAGCCGATTCAACTCCTGCTATCACTCGTAGATGTCCGTCCGGCTCGATACTTCCAAGACCCAATGTAGTGATCGTAGTTAGTGAAAAGTAAAAAATATCAATAGAAGTGGCAGGTTGCTTAAAATCGCCGAGCTCGAAATAAAGTCCGATTTCATACGCCAGCGTAAAAATGACTGCTAGTAAAAGTTGGCTCAAAATGGCAATTACTACGACCGACAGTGTTTTTGTCCAAGTACCCTTCAATCTCCCGCTAACATTGTCCGCAATTACCGAAATATTAAAAAGATGCAGCGCTACGCAGACCATCAGGGTAACTAAAACTATTAATAGAGACAAAAACATAATATTTCCTTATTGGTACAAAACTTGACTAGTTAAGATTGATTGGTTTTTGACCTCTCTCAAACTATCTTTTGTTAGAAAGATTTACAAATATTAACTGTTTCTTAAGTAAGGATTACATATGAAATACTCTAAGTTCGCTGCAATGATAATAACTTCAACTGTAGCGATGTTTTTAATGATGTACTTAAATACCTACGCTATCTCGCATGTCTGGTTCAGTGAGACAAGGACTTATATGGCACTCTATATGGGGGCAGGCATGGCGATTATAATGTTAGCTTTCATGTTAGGTATGTATAGCAACAAGAAACTCAATACAGCCATTTTTATAATAGCGGCACTTACTTTCGCCTTGTGTATCTATCTTGTTCGTTCACAAAGTACCATTTCAGATACCGCTTACACGAAAGCAATGATTCCTCATCACTCTATAGCTATTTTGACTAGTGAGCGTTCTAACCTTGAAGACGTTCGCGTACGAGAATTAGCAAACGGCATTATTAAAGCTCAGCGAAAGGAAATAAAGGAGATGGAGTGGTTGATAGAGGATATAAATAAGAATGGCAAGGTAACAACTCAGGAACAGGCCGAACAGCGTCCAATTCCTCAATTTGAAGGTAAATTGAATAAAGGAAAGGAAAATGAGTAAGAAAGCTATCCTATATAGAATGGTTACTAAAGAGCACATTTGCCCTTACGGTTTAAGGTCAAAAGACTTACTAGAGCGAGAAGGCTATTCAGTAGAAGACAATCATCTTACTTCACGTAATGACACCGATGATTTCAAGCAAAAGCATGGTGTAGAAACGACGCCTCAAACCTTCATCGAAGAAAAGCGAGTTGGTGGATATGATGAGCTTCGTAAATACTTCGGGAAAGGAGAAGCGGGGCAGAACGGAACTACTTATGCACCTGTTATTGCGATTTTTTCTGTGGCAGCTCTGCTATCGTTAGCATTCCAGTTTTTTGTTTCTGAAGACTTCATCTCTATAAGAACACTGGTTCTCTTTATTGCTTTCTCAATGACCCTACTTGCAGTTCAAAAATTGAAGGATTTGTATAGTTTTACAAATTCGTTCATAACCTACGATTTGTTGGCAATGAGGTGGCTTCGATATGGTTACATCTACCCATTTCTTGAAGCCTACGCGGGGATAGGAATGGTAGCTCAACTGCCTGCCATAGCTGTTGCGCCATTTTCACTATTTATAGGAACCGTTGGGGCAATTTCTGTCTTTAAAGCAGTATATGTGGATAAACGGGAGCTCAAATGTGCTTGTGTCGGTGGGGACAGTAACGTGCCGTTAGGTTTTGTTTCACTATCAGAAAACATTTTTATGATAGCAGGCGCATTACTCATGTTATCTTTTTAGTTACAAGAGTTGCTTATCGACTAAACTTAATAAAAGTAACTCTATCAGCTTTTAAGATTGAAAAGACTGCTTGTTTAACTACATAGGAAGTTGTTTATCTTAGTTACAAGCAAATGTCATTGATTAAAGTGTCCTTAAGACTTATCTTTTCTAAGGGAATAACGTCGCGTAAAGGTTGAGAGCAAATACAAAGTTATGAGATCTATTATTTTCACACTATGCATTGGATATTTATTGGTACTGTTTACCGTGCCAGTTGATGCGTGTGAAATGAAAATGGATGAACATAGCTCATTAACTAAGGTTTCTCACAAATTCGCAGACGCTCATGAGGAGAAACGTAGCAGTTCACCTAGTTCTAAGCATCAAAGCGCTCACACTGATGGACACCCCTCGCATTCGGGTAAATCAGGTTGCTGCAATGATGGATGTATGTGTATAGCTACCAATTGCTACCACTTTGCAAGTCTTTTTTACGTTCCCATTCGTCAATTTGAAACAACTTTTGCTGAGCAGTATGACATTATCGCTCTAGCTGTTCCCCCCAAAATTTTCACTCCACCTTTCCGCCCACCGATAGCCTAAGGTACTGACTTAGTTAGTAATACTTTTTAAATGGATGAAATTCCTTCGTCCAGTTAGTATCAATTCAAAGGCTAAAAACTATGAAAAATTCTATCGACAACGGTCGCAGAAGATTTGTGCTCGCTGCCCTGACCTCAAGCGCTGCGGCTGCGTTAACCAACGTTAGTCCTCTATGGGCAGCACCTGTTGGTCGCCATTTTAAAGATCAAGTTTTGACAGGTGATATTAAAAATCTCAATGTGTCAAAAGCGCAATTGCCAATAGGCTCAAATATGGGCTCACCTATAACGATCAATGGTCAAATGCCGGGCCCGTTGATTAGATTGAAAGAAGGACAGAGAGCGCACCTCAATGTAACTAACCACCTAAACCAAGATACTTCAATACACTGGCACGGGATTATTTTACCACCAGATATGGATGGCGTTCCGGGAGTTTCCTTTGCCGGAATAAAACCTGGCGAAACATTTAAATATGCATTCGATGTCGAGCAAAACGGCACCTACTGGTACCACAGTCATTCAGGCCTCCAGGAACAGTTGGGCCATTTAGGACCTCTTGTGATCGACCCCGCAGATGGGGACATTGGGGCTGATAGGGAACATACAATTATTTTAAGCGATTGGACGTTTTCAGACCCCCATGACGTTATGCGAAAACTGAAGGTAGCGGAAGGTTATTACAATTATCAAAAGCGAACTATTTTCGACACGTTAGAAGACGTAAAGAAAAAAGGGCTTGCCGATACATGGGAAGAGCGTGCTATGTGGGGTGCAATGCGTATGAGCCCTCGCGATATAGCTGACGTTACAGGCAGTACATATACATACTTAATGAATGGCCGGACACCACAAGATAATTGGCAAGCCCTGTTTAAAGTAGGCGAGAAAATCCGGTTGAGGATCATAAATGGTTCTGCGATGACTTATTTCGACTTTCGCATCCCAGGGCTTGAAATGACAGTTGTAGCTGCAGATGGTCAGCCTGTTAAACCAGTAAATGTGGATGAGTTTCGAATTGCAGTAGCGGAAACTTATGACGTAATCGTTCAGCCAAAAGAGCGAAAAGCTTATACCTTTTTTGCGGAAAGTTTTGATAGAAGTGGATATGCGCGTGGCACCCTAACCCCGTCAATTGGCCTTACTGCAGAGGTTCCCCCACAGCGAGTTATCACAGAGCGTGGTATGGCGGCGATGGGGATGGACATGTCTGGTATGAAAGGCATGAATATGGATAAGTCCAAGGTCGACAGCTCGGGCATGGCTGCTCCAAAAGGTGAAATGAAAGGAATGGGGCAGCATAGCGCCCATACAATGCATGGCACCCAAATGGAAGGAGAAATGACCCCCTCCAAAAAGCTCCCAGTAGAAAGCATAGACATTGTCCACAGCGAAGACGGGCACGGCGCTGGTGCAGCGATGATTGCTAAAAATCCAAGTTCTAGGTTGGATGAACCTGGGATCGGTTTGGAAGACAGCCCACATCGTGTCCTTGTTTATACAGATTTAGTCGGTGAAAGTCCTTGGCCTGACGAAAGAGAGCCGGAACGTCAAATTGAGCTTCACTTAACGGGCAATATGGAAAGGTACATGTGGTCGTTCGATGGCAAAAAGTTTAGTGAAGTAGACGGATATGTACGTTTCAATTATGGCGAGAGACTACGTCTGATCTTGGTTAATGACACTATGATGGATCACCCTATTCATTTACATGGTATGTGGATGGAACTTGAAAACGGCCAATATCCAAGACCTCGTAAACACACGATCAGCCTCAAGCCTGGAGAGAAGGTCTCGTTACAAATCAGCGCAGATGCCCCCGGTGAGTGGGCGTTTCATTGTCACCTGCTATACCACATGGAAGCAGGTATGTTTCGTGTTGTACAGGTCGCATAGGAGATTAAAATGAAACAGATATTAATAGCAGGCCTAATAACATTAACTTTGAGCGTTGACAATGCTTTGGCTCAATCAAGAGATGACTGGCCATCTCCTATTCCTAATGAATATTTTGGCCAAGTTCTATTTGACCGACTTGAATATACTCGCACTGATGAGCAGCAAAATATAGGGGTCTGGGACATGCAAGCGTGGTATGGCGGAGATTACCATCGTCTTGTTTTTAAAAGCGAAGGCGAAAATACACAAAACGATGGAATGCCTACTGATCTGGAACGAGCAGAACTGTTGTACGGTTATCTAGTTTCTTCTTTTTGGTCTATACAATTTGGTGTGGGCACAAAGGGAGAGCTGTCATCAGATGCGGATATGGAGAACTATGCGGTGGTCAGTTATCAAGGTCTAGCTCCTTACTGGTTTGAAATGGAAAATTCACTGCGTATTAACGAAGACGGTGACATGCAGTTCATCAATGAAACCGAATATGACTGGCAACTAAGTCAAGTTTCCTATCTGCAACCGCGACTGGAAGTTGTTGCCAACCTCACCGATTCTGAAAAGTATGACCGTCAAAGCGGGTTGAGTAATATTCGTATTGGTTTGCGATATCGGCATGAAATAGTGAGGGAGGTAGCACCTTATGTCGGTGTTTATTACAGCAAAGCTTTGGGAAATACAGCTGATGCATTAAAGGCTGAAGGCAAGTCAACCAGTGAAACTGGTGTAGTGTTAGGTGCAAGGATTTGGTTTTAAACGCCCTACGCTAAAAATGAAATAACTGGTATGCCATTGCCAGTTATTTCTTTCTACACGTCTTCGAATTTGTTTTGTAATGGGCCTGTGTCCTTATATTTGCTGCAGGTTGCTTTTGTTGTTACTCAGGCTCACATGACATAAAGGAGTAACCAATATGAATGAACACGAGCATTCAAACAGGAAAGATTCGTTAAGCCTCTGGGGCGCGGTATCGATGGGAACTGGTGTAATGATAGGTGCTGGTATATTTGCTTTAACCGGGCAAATAGCAGAGCTGGCAGGCACATGGTTTCCTTTTGCGTTTTTAGTTGCAGCGATAATTGCAGGGTTTAGCTCATACAGTTACATCAAAATGGCACAGAAATACCCCTCTGCAGGTGGTATCGCCATGTTTCTGAAAAAAGCCTATGGTAGAGGTCTGCTGACTGGTGCCTGTGCATTGCTAATGTTTTTTTCCATGGTTATCAATGAAAGTTTGGTAGCCCGCACTTTTGGCACTTATGTCCTACAATTGTTTGACTCTCAGGGCGCTGAGTGGCTTATACCAGCGCTTGGCGTGAGTCTTCTTATTGTGGCATTCATTGTTAATATTTTGAGTAATCAATTCATACAGACCCTCTCATTTATTATGGCTTTTATCAAAATAGCAGGACTTGCAGTTTTGGCAATTGGTGGGCTGTGGGCAACCGGTTTGTCGTTTGAGAGCGTTTCAGCTCAACCGCAAGATACCAGCGCAACCGGTTTTCTCGGAGCCGTGGCACTTGGTATTTTGGGATACAAAGGATTCACTACAATCACAAACAGCGGAGGCGAGCTCAAACAACCAGAAAAAAATGTAGGAAGGGCCATAGTCATTTCTATATCCATTTGTGTGGTACTTTATGTTTTTGTCGCAGTTGCAGTAGGAGCAAATTTATCAATTGGCGAAATAATACAGGCAAAAGATTATTCGCTTGCTGAAGCATCTCGACCCGCATTCGGCCAGTATGGTGCTTGGTTTACTATAGCTTTCGCGATTATTGCCACGTCTTCCGGTGTCGTTGCCAGCATCTTCGCTGTTTCAAGAATGCTATCGATGCTTACATCAATGCAACTTGTGCCTCACCGTCATTTTTCATTACCGGGAGATATAAGAAGACATTCCTTAATTTATACGTTAGTCATCGCAATATTTCTTACCATATTCTTCGATTTGAGCCGCATAGCCTCAATCGGTGTAGTTTTTTATATCGTAATGGATATCTTCATCCACTGGGGAGTGTTCAAGCATTTACGAGATGATGTGCAAGCTAAAGCTTGGGTACTAGTCAGTGCAATTATTCTCGATATCATTGTTCTTCTATCTTTTATGTGGGTGAAAGCAAAATCAGATATCTTCATTGTTGGGATTTCTGTGGCTGGACTTCTTATCGTATTCGCGGCTGAGAAATGGTTTCTAAAGCTCCATGCGTATGATGATGATGATAAAAATTATAACTGATGCAAATCATTGAAGCTGTTCATGAACTACATCGACGGAGTAAGACAATATTCAGCGTAGGCAGAGTAGCAGCCTAAAAGGTAAGCGCAGTTGTTATGAATAGGAAAGGAATTAACCGGCATTAGCGTGCCGGTTATTTTTACTCGTGGCACACTTTAACCGCTTTTTTGCTGCTTCAGTGTATTCATTATTTCAGCAAACTCCTGTCCTTTTGACTCAGGTGGCTGGCTACAACCCTGCTTCTCTGTATTGGTTTGACTGGGTAGTTGCATGGCTTGCTGTAAGGCTAATTCTGAATTATTGGTTATCATAATATCTCACCGTTAGTTTAAATTTATGTGGCAGTAGATATCAGCAAATATCGTACCTGTGCTAAAAGGACAAATACTGACTATTTATTTAGCCCTCACTACTACAGCTGCCTATTGTAAATACTGGCAATAAGCCAACCCAGTACACCTGCGAACAAAGCCCATAAAGCTCCGCCTATCACTACACCCAATAAAGGCACGTTCCATATCATCCCTTGCCAGTCTGAAAACATTATATTACCAGCCATGGGTGACATCATGTCGGGCATTGTAATAATGAACAAAGAACTAACAACTAACAACACTCTCGAAGCTGAACGATGCGGCGCACGCGAACGCAAATACATTTTCTCGAATTTTCATCTTACGCCTCCTTAAAGCCAGCATCATAATGTAACGACATCGCTCAGCATTGTTGTTGAGTGAGAACGTAGAGCACATTAAGGTTATGTACGCTTCCTGTGAGCGCCCTGCGGCAAGTGGTGGCAACTCCACGGTTTGTGCGTCGCATTGTCTTTTATATTTTGATCTACAAACTGGTAATAACCTTCTTTTGTGTGTGTCCACCAGTCATTGTGAAGATCTGCGCCGTGTTTTCGAATGATCGCTTCAATACCGTCTAAATCGATATGTGTCGCATCATATGCCAGGTGAATAGCCCCTTCTTTGATGTTGTAGCTCACCTCATCAATGCCAAAGAGCTTGTCAATCTCTTCAATTAGGGGCTCGCAATTTGCCTCATAGACATTGCTGAGCCGTAAATTCCGAACGACTAAATTTGCTTCTCTGACACCGACTCTGTGGTCTAAATCACTCATATCTTTCTCCTCGGGTGTTAATTTGAATGTTTCTGAGATTCGGGTGAATGGCTTCCATCCATTTTCGACATCATTACTTCCATCATCTTAAGATGCCTTTCTGCCATATCAACTTGGTTTTGCATGGGTTGCCCTTCCATTTTTTCGTGCATTATATGCATCATTCCCATCATGGATTGCATGTGTTTTTTCATCATTTCACGCTGCTTGCTGGGATTCTTTTCTTCTTTGATAGCGTTAACTTCTTCCTTCATCGACTTTATTTTTGCATTCATCATATGCATATCTTGGCCACGCATAGGCATTCCCGTTTGAATCTCTGGCTTGTCTGAGCCCTTATGCTCATGCTCTTCCATTTGTTGAGCTTGCGATGTTGCAGCCATTACTAATGTGGTTGAAAAAATGATTGATTTAGTGAATTTTTTCATGGCTTTCACCTTTTAATTTAAAGTTGAGGTTTGGGATCCAGCCAGGTGTCGTGTTGATATAGCTCACATACTCATCGCCAAATTCAGCAATAGCCAGAGCTTCTTCACGCTTTGCCAGTTTCACATACACAACAACTAAAACTGGAAACATGACCAGTGTGGGAATGGTCGGCCATTGCAACAAAAAACCGAACATGATCAGTATGAAGGCTAAATATTGAGGGTGGCGACACCGCGCATACCATCCAGTCTTAGCTAAGTGATGGTTCTTCTGAGCGTGGTGCAGCACATTCCATGCTGAGGACAAGATAAAGAATCCTGCAACAATAAATACCATACTGGCGATATGAAATGGGTCCCAGTGGGCGTCGCCTTTAAAACCAAAGAAAGTATGCAACAGATGTCCGTTTTCGTGCGCAAAAAAGTTTACTTCCGGATAGGTTTCAGCAAGCCATCCTGACAAGAAATAAATAGTCAGTGGGAAGCCATACATTTCGGTAAACAGGGCTACAATAAACGCAGAAAATACCCCCAAACTTCGCCAGTCGGTGGAAGATTTTGGCTTTACAAAACTGAATGCAAAAAAGATAAAAATAGCTGAGTTCAGTATCACCATTGACCATAAGCCATAATCATATGTATCATTCATCTTGGTTGTCCTTTTTAAGTGACTCCTTTCGGCCTTCCTCCAACCCCTGAATGTATCCATCACGATAAGCCGCGTTGTTATCACTCAATTCCTGAAAACTTTTCTGCTTATTGTCACTGTCGCGAGAATGTTCGTGGGCGTGTCCGTGTTTACCGTGGCTACTGTGCATGAATATATGCATGAATGGGCACAGCAATAAAATCAAATAGGGAAGAAACTGAAGGACATGATGACCATGTTCGAAAATTAAAAAATAAGTAACGGCAGCGATCATCGCTAATGCTGCCCACCCTGTAGGTGTTGACCAAAATCTGGGGTGACTGTTTTTCATGACTCCTCCTATACCACCGTAAGAACACCGCGATACATCTGCATCTGGCAGTGAAAAGTATGTTCGCCCTGTGGGACGTTTTCGAGGTGAATTGGTGTTACCTCATTAAGCGTTAGCTGCTCACTGATATCTAATGAAGGAATTAGCAGTACTTCGGAACAGGGAGACTCATCTTTGCGCAAAAACTTCAACGTAACAGATTGGTTTGCGTTTACCTGAATAGACGCTGGTGAGTACACGCCATTTTTTACTTCTATGAGTATTTCGTTACTTTCAGTAACTGTCTGATCAGGCTTGTATAACCAAAACCACCAAATAATCAGTGCAATACCCGTAAGTCCCACAATATTAATTATCATCATAAGAAAACTCCTTAGTGGTCCTTTGCCTTGAATAGGCGAAGCCGGTTCGCATTTGATACCACTGTTAACGAAGAAAATGCCATGGCGGCTCCGGCGATAACTGGGCTTAGCAATACTCCGAAAAATGGATAGAGCACGCCCGCCGCAAAAGGTATACCTGCTACGTTGTAGATAAAGGCTCCAAACAAGTTTTGCTTAATGTTGCGCAAGGTGGCTTTACTAACCGCTATAGCATCGGCCAGACCATGCAACGAGCCGCGCATCAGGGTGATATCGGCGCTTTCAATGGCAACGTCCGTTCCTGTACCAATGGCAAAGCCAACATCAGCCAAGGCAAGAGCCGGAGCATCGTTAATTCCATCACCAGTCATACCCACTACTTCTCTCTGCTGCTGTAATTCATGTACTTTGTTGGCCTTATCTTCGGGCAATACTTCAGCAAAAAACTCGCTTATTGCCGCTTTCTTTGCCACTGCAGCAGCAGTTTCTTTGTTGTCCCCCGTTAACATGATGACCCGGATATCATTAGCCTGAAGACGCTTGATGGCAGAAACAGAGTCAGGTTTTATCGGGTCGGCAACCGCTATGATGGCAGCAAGTTGTCCATCTACAGCGAAATACATGGGAGTTTTGGCGTCTTTGGCCAGTGTTTGTGCTTTCTCTGAATAATTACCTATGCCCACCCCTTTTGAAGCCATAAGCTTGCTGTTACCAAACAATAAGGCCTTTCCTTCACAACGGCCTTCAACCCCCATACCGGTAATCGCATTAAACTCTTCGGTTTTCAGCAGCTCAATGCCCTGGTCGTGGGCACTTTCTACTATCGCCATTGCTAATGGGTGCTCTGAACCATTTTCCAGACTAGCTGCCAATTGCAGCACTGTCTTTTCATCACTGAAATTGGCTAAAATTATGTCAGTGACCTTGGGTGTACCTTCCGTAATCGTTCCGGTTTTATCCAGTATCATCACACTGATTTTTGATGCCGTTTGTAGCGCTTCGCCGTTGCGAATTAGCACGCCGGCTTCAGCAGCCTTTCCAACCCCCACCATAACTGACATCGGCGTGGCTAGGCCCAATGCACATGGACAAGCAATGATCAATACAGTGGTGGCCGAAACTATGGCAAATGCCAGTGCGGGCTCAGGCCCAAAGTTCAGCCATGCTAGCGCACTGAGCACAGATATAATCATGACCACAGGAACAAAGTAAGCGGATATCACGTCGGCCAAGCGCCCAATAGGCGGCTTTGAATTTTGTGCGCGTTTAACCATTGCAATGATTTGCGCCAGTGCCGTGTCTTTACCTACTCGAGTTGCTTTAAATAGAAACATTCCTGACTTGTTGAGAGTTCCAGCAACGACTTCATCGTCATGTGATTTTTCAACTGGCATCGGTTCCCCGGTTAGCATTGACTCGTCGATTGACGTATGGCCTTCAACAACCACACCATCAACAGGCACTTTTTCTCCAGGCCTGACTTTGATGACATCGTTAAAAAGCACTTGCTCGATAGCGACCTGGACCTCTTTATTGTCGCGAATAACCGTGGCTGTTTTCGCTTGTAATCCAATTAAACGTTTGATTGCTTCTGAGGTTTTTCCGCGGGCTTTTAGTTCTAAGGCAAGCCCCAGATCAATTAGACCAATGATCATAGCTGTAGCTTCAAAATAAACGTGCCTTGCCATTAACGGCACTGCTTCAGGTACCAACACTACCAACATCGAATAGAACCATGCTGTGCCTGTACCAAGTGCAATGAGTGTATCCATATTGGCAGAATGATTTTTAAAGCTCTTCCACGCACCGATGTAAAAATGCCGGCCGGAAAAGAACATTACACCCAGCGTCAGTAGGCCAACTGCTAGCCACAACAACCTCTCGACATTAGTCTCGACCGTCATTTCGTCGACAACAATGCTATAAGTCATTAGAGGGATACCTAGCGAAAGCGCAATGAAAGTATCTCGCATCAGCTTTTTGTAATAGGTCCTATCCGCTGCTTCTTTTTCATCGACTACATCAGTGTCAGGCTTATCTTCGAAAGGCTTTGCGTTGTAACCAACGGACTCTACTGCTTGAACCAATAATTGAGAATCCGCTGTACCCGATACAAGTACTGTTCTGTCTGCAAAGTTCATTTCGGCATTCTGCACTCCCGGCGTCTGCTTCAAGGCAGCTTCTATTTTTCCAACGCAACTGGCACATCCGGCGCCTTCTATCACTAATTGTCGCTGTGTTACTTCTGCACTCATAGTGCTCTCCTTTTTTCCTATTTTTAGAAGACTTGTTTTTTGACGGACAACAATTTTTCTGAAGAAACACCTGCATTAAGTTCTGTCATTTATGTTTTCCTCCAGGACGGTGTGTTCAAACTCTTCTATTAAATGACAGACCACGTGTGAGGATGGGGCTTTGTCACCCATTGCTCCCCATTTCCTTACTGCCAGCATCATATTTTGCCTGAGTAACAACATTGCCTTAAATTGTCTTTCTGTTTCTGCTAGCCTTCTTGCAATTAAGGTTCTAACTAGGGGACAAGCGGTCTTTCCATTATCTGCTTCTCTGAGAATTTGCTTGATATCTTCAACTGAAAAACCTAAATGCCTTGCACTTAATATAAACCGCAACCTGGAAGCATCTTTCGTTGAATAGAATTTATAACCATTGTCAGATTTTGCCGGCGTTATTAACTGCAAGCGCGTGTAATAGCGAACAGTATCTGGCGTTGTAGCCAAGGCGCTTGCGATCTCTCTTACTTTCATAGTTGTTCCGATGTCTTTAACCTAAAATTTTACTTATACCTAAAGGCTAAACCTGTTTGTGGGACGCGAGTCAATAGGCATGTAACTCGTGAAACTTTCGGTTCTAAGATGTAATGCGTTTGTAAGTGAGGCGGATAATACTTGCTGTTCGTTTACTGATAGCAAACAGTGTCTTAATGTATATTAATTAAGCAGTTGATCGTCTAAGACATTCTTTGATTGCAATTGATTAGTAAAGAAAACTTAGAGAAAAGCCTCACTGAGTTTATGTGTAGCTCTTAATCGGAGGGTGGAAGGGAGGAGAGTGTATACCAATTAAAGGGGTAATATTTATATCTGAAAATGAGCTTTGCTTAATGTTTTCACTTATCAGAATTTCAATATTTGAAAGTATACAAAATTGGGTTAAAGAAGTTGCACAGTAAGCACCTATACAGCACGCGCATATCGATTGATCATTTCCTTCGCAGTGCTGTACATCCTGGTTCTTTTCTGAATGAAGTGTGTGATTATTTAAAGTAGTATGTTCTACGCTTGATAAGGAATCATTTGAGGACATATGAGATTCTGATGTGTCGTGACCATCACATTTAATTGGGTTCGTCATAGCAAAGCCGTGCTGTGAAAGCAGCGCAGCTATTAGTACTAATTTAAACCACTTATAAATGCCTGACACAATAAACTCCATCAGTGAGTAAGGGAATAGTAGCGGTATTCCGTTATTCTTACTTTGACGTAGATCAACACAACACAAAAAAGTGCTTAGCACCTTTAAACATTAAAGCCGTAATCAACTAGTTTAGTACTCTTGATTCATATAGCCTTAAACTACGCTTAGAAAGTACAACATAGCCATCATTTATAGCAATGCTTTTAATCAGTGCATCCTCAAAGATTATGCTACCGCACGTGAAATCGTGACTGAAAGTTGTGACTTCGACATCATTTGCGATATATAACGCGTTATCTAACGAAATAAGAATCCCAAAGTGCCCATACTGTCGAAGGGCATGACTAAATTGAGCGGTGTTTTGATCCCAATTTACAAACCTTCTTTTTACTGGAGGTAGACTTTGGAATGACGCTAGCTTTTCCAATTGAGGTGTGGCGTTATTATAAAGCTCATTAAAGTTATTAAGTAATTCTTCTAACAGAGTTTCTGCGAGTAACTGAGACTTGACCATCAATGATGAAATCGTTTCATTGTTTTCGACCTCAAATTTCTCTTGGATTAGGATGCTACCTGCATCAAGTTTCTCAGTGAGTTTATGAATGCTAACACCCGCGTTCTCAGGGTTGTCGATAATGTAGGTGAGTGGGGTTGGGCCTCTACTTTTGGGTAGTAAAGATGGGTGGATATTAATCGCATATTTTATTTCGTTTGTGGGTACTTTGTATCCGTAATCGGCTACAACAAAGACTGTCTGTTCGTCATTTAAATATCCTTTAAGAGTCACGATACTTGGTTTTTCAGTGGAATAAACAATATTGTATTTACGACAAATTCGTTTGATGAAGCTCGCATTTTCCTGAACATCGTTTATAAAAACGCGTTCAATGTTCAATCTATTTTTAATTAGAAGTGACAAACAATTCGAGAATAAGTCGTTTCCAAAATAAACGATTTTCATATTTCTCTGCACCTTTTGAGAATAGCGTATGTGGAACAAAATGTAGGTTGGGAGGACAAGTGTTTAAGGATTCGATGTTGATTAAAAATCTGTGCAAAAACGAATAATAAGGGTTCATTGGCTGGCGGGAAGCTTAGTTCGTGCCAATATGAAGTGTAAGGCATTTTGGCAATAGGATAGCCGAGATGGTTCTGATCTTGAGCAAACTGGAAAGCTACCGTTGATATTACCAAAGTAGCTTTCAATACATTTATTTCGCTAGTCTTTTGCACGATTTCTACTAGAGGAATGCGTGTGAACTACCAGCCACTCACCGTTAACTTTTTTAAAAAGAAAGGTTTGAAACCCCGTTTTGTTGAAAGTTTTTCCAGACTTCCTAACCTCTCCTTGAACGGTTGTATCAACGAGTGTCCAAGCAAAATCATCTTCTACATGAGTTTGAATGTTAGAAAAATCTAAACTTAAGAAAACTAAGGCATCCTTTTCTGGTTCAACATGATGCTCTATCAAGTCACTTAACCCTACATTCTGTCCGCCAGATTCAAAGTATCTTGCGCCTTTAAAGTCGAAAAAGTGCTTTTTAAAGGGGGCACCGTCTCCATTCTCCCAGCCATATTCAATTTGCTTTATAATGTCTTTTATCTGATCTTTATCAGTTGCATTGTTATCATGAGCGAAAGTGAAAAAAAGATAACAAAGACGAAATGATTATGATTAAAAATTTTTTCATACGAGCTCTCTCGGGTAGTTAATCGAATCAATTTGACCAATGAATATGTTTGATTTTCCACTCTCCTTCGGTGTTGATTAAGACAATTGTTTCCATACTTTGGTAGTCTCTCTCTTCCCCCTTAAACATCCCATTGACCAGAAACCGCGATGCGGAGATTGCTGTGTTGCCCAGAACTTTGACTTGATGCTCCAACGCTTTATTTGTCACTGACGATAGATATTCCATATCTGAATTCATATGATGTTGAGCATATTCATCTGCGCTCCTCTCAACTCCGCCTCCTTCATAAATAGTCACATCATCCGCCAGTAGGCTCTTCGCAGTGATTTTGTCTCCCGTATTAAGCGCGTGATGGAATGCAATAACTATTTTAGCTGCAGGCGTATCTAACCCACTAAACATACCTTTCTCATGATGTTCTTTTTCATGGGCACTAGCAGCAAAACTCATGATTACGGGCATGATAAATAGTAAGACTAATAATTTAATTTTCATTTGAATTTCTCTTCTAAGTTTTATCTTTCGGGACCTACAATACTCGTAAGCCCAGAAGTAATGATTAAAATAGCAACTGCTATTGTTAACTCTAATGAAATGGATTTTGAGAGTGCTTCGCTTCCCGAGCCACTTTTAAGTTTTGGGACTAATTTCAGTTTGTGCCGTATAGCAATAGCTAGAATGCTAGTTACAAGGAACATTTTAACAAGAAGAGTTTGCCCATATATGGAGCTAAATAACCCTTCAAAACTACCTACCAATTGAATAGCTAGCCAAATGCCTGCAGATAATAATAAGGTAACCAATACGGCCGCCTGCGTACCAAACCTATCCATTAATTTATAAAGCTTTTCGTAGCTCTGGTAATGGCAGGAGAGCTTTAACGGAATCAATGCACCAAACCACCAAGCCATAACAAATACGTGAACCATAAGTAGTATTCGAGCAATACTTCCTAATTCAGAAACGTGGCCGGTTAAAGTAAATGTGTACGAGAGAGTGAATAGACACAGCACAAGTAAGCAAGACTTTAACCTTAGGAAAGGTTTAAGAGGTTTAAATTTCAATAAGTAGATAGTTATTAAAGCTACGGCTAACCCCCCCGCACGATACAAGGTGACTTCACCGATAGGAGAACTCAACATTATCTTAAGCATAAAGGGGTCAAGTGCGCCTTGAATTCCCTCTTCTACCATCGCTCCAGTGTTCGCGATAAACCACACTGCATTAGAAATAAACGCAACAAAGACACAAACCTTTACCCATACAGCGCTATAAGATGGCGTTGTATAATTTGTGCTATTATCGTTAATATCTCGCCAGAAAAATGTATATCCAGCTGTGGCCGCGAAACCTAAATAAAACATTAGCTTTGACACTACAATTACAGTGTTCCAGATATACATTTCCACAGCTGAATCCCCTTTTTAGTGCACCATAAATCCAAAACTATCTTTCATCTTGTGCCCATCGGAGCCAAGCATGATGAACTCAACATTGTATGAACCTGGACGTAATTTAGGTAAGGTCCAAGAATAATCCGTTGCAACCTCTTTCGGAGGTTCAAAGCCAAAATCAACTTTTGCACCTTCACTATCTTTTAAAACTACTTTTATTAATCTAACTCCCTTGGTAAAGCTGACTGATAGTTCCATTGGGGCCTCCATCAGCATTGCATTTTTGCTTGGTGTGCTAGATTTAATTTCTATAGCCTCATGTGCTAATGCCACGCTGCTTAGCAGTACACTAAATATTGCAAATGATTTAACAAGTGCTTTCATGATTACCTCTATCTTTGGTTTTTAAAAATTAAAATTGCTTTGATTGTCAAAAGTGCGCATTTATTTGTTTAACTTTGACTTCAATCGAATTGACTTTCGTAGCTTTCTACTTTCGCGTAAGGTTCGTAGCTCCCATCTTGATATATAATGAAAACGGTATAAGGCATAAACTGCTCTGCTACTTCCATTCCGGGTGAACCTACTGGCATAGCTGGAACAGATAACCCGATAGCCTTTGGATGTTCTTCTAACAAGAATCGTTTTATAAACTTAGAAGGGACATGGCCTTCAAATACAAAGCCATTTTCTGTAACAGCGGTATGGCAAGAGCGAAGATTTGGCGAAATTCCGTATTCGTTCTTGATGTCGCTCAAGTTATGAAAGTCCTTTGTACGTAGTTGAAATCCTTGGTTTTCTAAATGGGTTATCCATTTTTTGCAGCATCCACACGATGGTGATTTATAAACTAATAATTCGAAGACGTCGTTTGCGCCATGGTGGATATTTGCCATGGCAATACTAGGTAGAATTAGCAGTAATACCGCAGCTTGATAGATGATTTTTTTTAACATTTTTGCCTCCAGACAAAGCTGGCACATATAGGTACGCTAGCACCTAGATAATAAACAGGAACTAAAACAAATTGTGCGTGAAATTTGGACGCACTGACCCTGTGTTAGGCAAATATCGGTGGGCGAAAAAGTGAGGAAGTTACTGAAACTGGCTGTTGGAAGAACAAGCCAAATGAAGCGTCCGGCACCACTGGGTGTTGAACAATCATCATGGAAGCTATAAGGACGGGAGCATGAGTACAACCACCTGGTGGGCATGTGCATTCCGAAGTGTTGCAACAATCTTTAATACTAGCGTTTTCGGAACTTATAGAATCTACTCTCATACCATGGCTCATGTTCGTAGAGCAATTCGATTCAGAATTACTATTGTAATGTTTGTTATCAATATCCATTTCAAAACTCATAGTATCTACAGCCATCGCTTGCCCGACGAGGGCAGATAGCACTGTAAACACTAATATTAGTTTTGATATGAATTTAAACATTTCTTAAGCATTAAACATAACCAATATGGAGAATAATGGATTTTCGCGAATTGGTAAACAGTTGAGGCTGATTTGTAATTAGAATAGCCCGTTCATCGGCAGAATTTAGGAAATAGTCATGATGAGGGAGATTGCCTACAACCATGCAAATTTTTGGGCGCGTCTCTAACTCTATAATTCAGATACTGCGGTAGAACTTGAACGCTTTAAGTAGCCGCCACAATACTTTCCTTTTGTCCAGTTCCATTAACGTTATAACGGGGGCTAACCAGAAATACTAGAAAATTGAGGAGGCTTGAGGAGCTATATAAATAAACACACCCGATAAATATAAATTCACCGGTAACTTGAAAGAGAAATCAGATATTCTGTTTAAATCGTTGAGGCACAAACTCACTTCAGCGATTTCAACTTAAGCGCCACTCAAGCGCCACTCAAGCGCTGGTCGATAAGTGACTTTCGCCCCGCGGTTATAGATACTCTCTGTTTCACTTATTTTTCTGCATATGAATAAGGCGATTAATATCAGCTTTAGGATAAAAAAGTTCAATCACTTCTATCAATTGTGAGCACGGTAATAAGTTGTCTATCCGTGATAGGAAAACCTCTTTATAGGGCTATCAGCGCTTGCTTTAGCTGACTACTGGCAATAATTAACTGTTGGCTCACGAGCAGTAGAAAATGTAACTTAACATGCAGTCATGATCTCACGTTAGGAACTTATTCGGATCTTCCCTAGTATCAATTGAATAACATTTTTATGCTGTTTCTAATTATTTCATCGATCTCGGGACATTCATTGAGACAGGTAACGTTAATCTATATTAGGATAACCTATTGTCAGCAAGTGTTTTTCAACAGTTTCTTGATAGAACTCTGCAAAAAAATCGTAAAGTCATTTTATCGTTGTACGCCCAATGAGTTGAATGGAAGCATTGACTTGTTCCAGCAGCAATTATCCGTGACAAGGAACAGGTGGCCGAAAACTTTTTTGATCTCTACTACATACCAAATTCGAAAGCTAGGTTACGTTTCATTACCCTATTTTTATTCTCTTGCTAAGTCGCAGTCTCTCTTTTCAGGAGTGATATTAAGGCTAAGGTTACAGTAACTTAAGCCTGCCAAAGATTACGGACCAATAGTTTCATTTTTAAAAGTCAACAAAAACGATATGTCTTCTTCGGCAGTTTTGGTTACAGAAACTTCTGCACATACAGCGTCGCACAATGCATCTACTATAGAAAGACCTAGCCCAAAGTTATCTTCAGATGTTCTAGAAGCATCTTTTTGCCAAAGCGGTTCAAACATATGCTTTAGATCATCCTCATTAACCTCTGTCCCCACCTTATTTGTCACTCTGAGGTAAACATTACTAGAACTATTTACACCTAAGTTCACAAGTATTTCTGTATCAGTTTTTCCGTGTTCTATAGCGTTATCTATCAGATTACTTATTATCGATTCTACTGCAACGCGATTGCTCTTGACGCTTGACTGAAAATTGGAGCTAATCTCTACCTTAACATTTCTTGCTTCTTTTATCTGAATAAGTTGAGTTACTAATTTGTGGATATCTATCTCATCAGTTAGCTCTAGGGTCTTAAAACTATATTTTTGGATTAACATAAGGCCAGAAATAATATTTTTCATTCTTGTGCCTATTTGCAAAACACGTGGCTTAAAATCTTTTTCTAATCTTATTTCTCCTGGAAACTTAATTGCTACTTCAGTCATATTTATTAATTCAGAGACTGGTGTTTTTAGCTCGTGTGCGATATCCGAAGTCAACCTCTTCTCACGCAGGTAAAGCGAATAATTATCTTCAATAAAGTGATTCAAACTTTGGGTAATGGGTTCCAATTCCTCGACATTATTTTGAAAAGCTTCGTGTTTTTGCCTAGTGGTAAATCGTAGTCCTTTTATCTTGGCATTTAAGGCATCCAAGGGTGCCAGAGCATAAGCCACAGTGTTACGCACTGTAAATCGAACAACTAGCGGCACGATAATTAATGCAAATAGAAAAGCACCATCGATAAACCACAACGTGAAATTTAACAATTCTGTAGATGTTGCGTACGCGATAACCATTGACGGGCGAGTATCGTTACCCTTATCCATGACGCGATAAAATCCAGCTCTGTCTTCAGAATCAATCTGAGGTATATATCGAGTGTAAATTACCCGACCCGTACGGCCATCGGGCAGAGTAATATCCTGGAAAGAATATTCATCCAGGCCAATGCTGCTGTAAGGCAATTCATTGATGGTATAAAGCGCCAGAGTATCTGATTTTTCAAACGTTGAGTCTTTGTACCAAAGTTGAAAATACTCGGGGGAAGATGTCCCTTCAAACTCAGGCAAATACTCACCTGCAAATTCGAACTCCACACCCTCGACATCTTCATTTACCAAGCTCTGAAGCATACCTACTTTTGCCTTCATAGCCTGGTTGAATTCTTGTTCGATCCAGGAATCGACGCCAATATCTGCTGCAAGTAAAACGGCAATGACTAACAGTGAAATAATAATAGAAAGTCTTCGTGTTAATGTTTTACGTATTGATTTCATTAGCTTCTACAACTCTGTAACCAAAACCACGTTTACTTTTAATGGGTAGAGACGCGCCGCTTTCTCTTACTTTTTTCCTTGCTGAGGAAAGGTGAGCTTCAATAGCATTTTTTGAGATATGGTCATAGCTTCCAGAAATAAATTCACTCAGCATTTCTGAGGTAACTATCTTGTGTCTATTGAGGAAAATACATTCAACAATTTTGTACTCATTCGGGGTCAGGTTGATAATGCCATTATTGTATGAAAGCGTTTTAAACTGGATATTGAGTGTCAAACTGTTGATAGTAACCTGGTCATTGAGACAATTTGCCGCACCTCTCCTCATCAAGCTAAGTAGTCTAGCAGTCAATTCGTCAAACGAGAACGGCTTAGAAAGGTAGTCGTCAGCACCTGCCAATAGCCCCGCTACCTTGTCTTCAGACTCAGATCGCGCAGATAAGATGATAACCTTTGTTTCTAAATGTCTTTTTCGTAACGTTTTAAGAATAGTCATACCGTCCAACTCAGGTAGCATCATATCAAGGATGATTATTTCGTAGCTACCAAGCAACGCCATACTCAATCCCTCAGAGCCAGTGCCAGCAGTATCGACTGAGTACCCCAACTTTTCTAAGCCTAAGCTCAAACTGTTCCTTAATGATAAGGAGTCTTCTATCAGAAGTATTCTCATAATTTGAACGTCAATTTTAAAGTTATTTCAGTATACCTTCTCATCCTTAGGATTTACTGAAGAAGCTATTGAACTGGTGCTTATAGTTAACCTACGCAAAAGTGGTTCTTTTAGCATAAACTGATTGATTTCCTTCAGTAGCTCTTAATTTATCTCGTTATTATGTTCATATTAATAACAGTTTTGTGACTGACGATGAAGACCGATTCTTATCAGCCCTGCTACTTAGCGAGTGCTCAATAACCTCTACAGAAATTTCTGCCCCCAAATTGTAAGAGTGACAAAGCTGTTATTTTTGACACCGATGAAACACTGATGCTCAGTAACACCTGCATTTTTTCTGAAAGAGAAAGTGCGTCTGAACTTGTTCAAGCATACACTGATAACGGCTCCAGAGTTATCTATCTGACTGCGCGAAGTATATACTTCCAGTGCAACATTTCATTTTTTTATCCCGTTACCATTTCCCAGACGGAAATATTCAGGTAGCGAATGCTACGGCTGAGCGAAAAAACTTTAAAACATTAAACTAAATATTCTAAAGCGTTACACGGAGTCTGGCTGGACACTTTTTGCTGCATTTGGCGATTCAAGCACTGACTTTGCTGCTTATTTGGCCGCAGGCGTTACTCAGGACAAAATATTTGCAATAACAAGACAAGGTGATCGTAAGTGCAAACCAGGGCCGTGGCAAAAGTGCTACGATAACTGGTCGAAACACATTCCTATAGCGTGTTTTCCTTAACCCACCTCTTTCTTCCTTCCTGAGCGATTAAAACATTATTACTTCAATTAAATGACTCTTCATAAGCGTATCTTAAGTTTTGTTTGTTAACGTTTTCCTGTCGAAAATAGAATTTTCTTGATCTTGAGGCTTTGACAGAGGGCTACGTGCGAATTTCAGTTGTAATACCAGCGAAAAACGAAGAAAAAAATTTAAAACCCTTAATTGAGGAAATTTATAGAGCGTTAACAGGTGTAGCCAACTTCGAAGTCATCTATGTTGATGATGGAAGTACGGATAATACATTTGAGAATCTGCTTTATCTGAAAGCGAGTGGCTTTGAAAGAGTTAACGTACTACGGCACAAGCACTCGGTGGGACAAAGTACAGCTATTTGGACAGGGGTGAGCCATGCTGATGGAGAACTTGTAGTTACACTTGATGCGGATGGGCAGAATGATCCCTCTGATATACCAAACCTCCTGACTATGGCCTCTCAATTTCCGTTAGGGAGTCACTTTTGCATTGCTGGTCATCGTAAAGACAGAAAGGATACAGCTTGGAAAAGATTTCAGTCAAAACTAGCAAATTCTGTAAGAAGTAAATTTCTTAATGATGATACACCTGACACCGGATGTGGGTTAAAGGTCTTTCCAAAACAAACATTCCTCGATTTACCCTATTTTGATCATATGCATCGTTTTCTGCCAGCACTGATCCGACGACAAGGTGGGATCATTAAAGTTGTTGAAGTGAATCACAGAGACAGGCAATTCGGAAAATCAAAATATAATATGTTAGGGCGGCTTGGGGTTGGACTAATTGATATGGCAGGAGTTTATTGGCTTCAGAAACGTAATAAACTTAATGATGTCATCTTAGAAAATGAAGAGAGTATCTAATTGAATTCCAGTCTCCTTCGTTTCTTCATTCTGGTACTTGCCATTCTGTTTTTTAGTCATTTGATTTCGCTCTCCCCCTCATTTGACGCATTTAATCAGGAGTGGATAGACAATCATACCCGTGATAATGGAGTGACAGGGATAGCCAAATTTTTAGCCGTCTCAGTATTTTTACTTACTATCGGACTTCCACGCCAGTTAGTCGCATTTATGGGGGGGTATGCCTTTGGATTTGCTGAAGGTGTCATCTATTCAACATTAGCAGCTACGCTCAGCTGTGCAACAGTTATGGCAGTGTCCCGGTATTTCGCTAGACCGATTATTATTCAACACTTTGAAATGCGAGTGCGCAAGTTAGACCACTTTCTACTTCGCTCTCCCTTTCTTAAGTCCGTTATCATTAGACTGTTGCCAATAGGGAATAATCTACTCACAAACATTTTTGCTGGCGTTTCAAAGATTCCACGACGCTCTTTTATTTTTGGGTCTACTATTGGCTACATCCCTCAAATGGCGGTTTTTGCATTAATGGGTAAGGGTGTATTAGTCAACTCTGAACTTAAAATAATCATAAGCGCCCTATTATTTGGGATTTCCAGCTTGCTAAGCGCATATCTTTTTAAGGTTTATCATCGTCAACATAATGACGATAAAACTCTTCGTTCTCTCACAAAAAGCAGCAAATGTAGCAATGAATCAGACGAGCCTAGCCATTAAACATAAGAACAAGCACCCAAATTATACTTTCTGGCTTTTTGTACTGGCTAGCGTGTTGATATTTATCGGGCTTGGGTTAAGAGATCCCTGGCCTGCTGACGAACCTCGTTTTGCACAAGTTGCAAAAGAAATGGTTGAAACAGGTCAGTGGTTCTTTCCAGCCAGAGCGGGAGAGTTTTATCCTGATAAACCACCTGTGTTTATGTGGTCTATCGCTTTTTTCTTTGCGCTATTCGGGTCAATTAAGATTGCCTTTCTGCTCCCATCTGCTTTATGCAGCCTACTCACACTTTTTTTGGTGTATGACATCTCAAAACGACTGTGGAGTACAAAAGAGGCGCTGATCGCAACGTCACTTCTTTTATTGAGTTTTCAATTTTTGCTTCAAGCCAAGTCTGCACAGATAGACGCAATGGTCTGCTGCTGGATAACAATCGGATGCTATGGTCTTTTGCGCTTTTTCTTAGTTGAAAGGCGATGGCGTTGGTATTACCTCGCCTTTTTCTTCATGGGAATTGGCGTCATCACAAAAGGGGTCGGATTTTTACCAGTCCTGATGCTGATACCATACTTGATACATCGACACTTTTGGCCTCAGCGGGACATAGCTAAGAAGCAAACTAAAAAGTCCGTATTACCGTGGATAATGGGTGCAGTGGTGATGTTACTGGCTATATCACTATGGTTTATACCTATGTTGATATTGGTCGAAAATAGCCACAACACATCACTTGCTCTATATAGAGATAATATTCTTTTCAGGCAAACGGTCACTCGATATGCTGATTCCTGGCATCACATAAAGCCGTTCTGGTATTACCTCGTAGAGGTTATTCCATTATTCTGGTTGCCAATTAGCATCGCTCTCCCATGGCTCATCCCATGTTGGTATCGCGCAATCAAAAAAGGTGATGCCCGCATATACTTACCATTGGTTTGGATTGTACTTGTTCTGCTTTTCTTCAGTGTAAGTCCTGGTAAACGGGGGGTGTACATCTTACCCGCATTGCCGATGCTGGCACTGATCTCTGCGCCTTACTTTGATTCAGTTGTTAATAAGAAAGTATTTTCCTGGCTTTTGTGGGGCGTTGTATTTTTACTATCAGTAGGCTTATTGGGGTTTGGTTTTTCCGGCATAGTAAAAGCATCATTCGCCCTAAAGTTAGAAGAAAAGTTCGGGCTTTCTCCGTGGATGTTTTTTTTAGTAACGGGGGGACTGACGTGTCTGGTTACGGTGATCACTACTAGAGGGAAGCACTGGAAAGTCTGGCCCTATTTCTTGTGTACTCTTTGGGGCATGTACGCTACTTGGGGTTACACTTTACTTGAAGATGTAAAAACCCCTAAAAGCGTATTTGCAAATATTGAAAAAGAAATTGGTAAACATGATGCAACTATTGCACTTGTTGATTTTTCTGAACAGTTCATTCTCTTCTCGCCTTATCCCATCACTCATTTTGGGTATCATACCCCTGTTGATCAGCAATTGTCTGCCGCCTACCAGTGGCTGGATAAGACTGAAAAGGGAAGATACATCCTCGTCGATGAAAAACATGTACGCAATAGTTGTTTTAAAAAAGAAATGGCAACGTCTGTAGGGTATGCACATCGCGCCCACTGGGTACTATTATCGCACGAGGCATTAACCGAAAAGTGTCCGCTTACGAAAACTGCGACTGAGATCTTTAGTTATATCCCAGATAGGCCCGTTACGTGAGGTACATGTTTTCATACAATTAAAAAATAATGCGAGAATTTTCATTCTACAGTTTTTCTTAAGCGTTATTTAAGTTTAGACAGGTAACTTATGTGCTAAGAAGTACACGAGAACCTTATTGTGAAATTTCCAAGAACACTAAATTTCAATCCTACATCAGCTCAGTTCATTTTACTTTCTTCATTGTTTATCGCAGCAATATTTAACATACCATTTTTGTCCGCTGTTTATGAAGTTGTAGCCCCTGTAACATTGAATGAGTGGGTGTTTTTTCTCTCTGTACCGCTCTTGCTAACCTTTTTTAATATTATTTTTCTAAGTCTTTTTGGTGCCCTATTTTTGCCGCGCACCACCGTTGCAATTGCTTTCGTTGTAAGTTCTATTCTACTTTACGGCACCTTGGCCTATGGTGTCATTTTCGATAAGAGCATGATACAGAATGTAATGGAAACAAATTCTGGTGAAGCCTTTTCTTATCTAAATTCAACACTTTTTTTATTCTTCTCTATACTGGGATTAATCCCTGTATTTGCGATTTTTAATCTGGAAATAAATGGAAAGCTCAAGGCTCGAATCAAGCACCTTCTAGTGCTGAACTTATTAGCTTTATTGGGTATTGCAATTATAGCCACGTTCCTTTTTAAGAGCTATGCAGCTGTCGGCAGAAATAACAAAGATCTAACGAAGTATATTATTCCCTACGCCTTTTATGATTCAGGGTACAAGTACCTTCGGGACACTTACTTCTATCCGCCTTTACCCTACAAAGTATTAGACAAGCGTCCCTACTTAAAAGGTAACGCTAATATACACCCATCTATTACAGTGTTAGTGGTTGGCGAAACGTAACCGTTCACCAAGGCCCTATTGACAGGCAGCTTTGAAGTCGTCGAGCAGAGGATAGGACGTTTTGTTCAGCGTCGCTTCGAGAATGGCGCGGAGCCAATTCAGTGGATTCAGCTTTTGTTTCCGGCAGGTTTCGACGATGGTGAGTATACGTTGTCTGAACAGTTCCCCTCGGTGAGACCACACACCATAGCTGCCTTTTCGCCACAGCACATAGCTTCGCAATGAACGCTCGGCTTCATTGTTAGTGAGAGGGACGCCATCGTGACTGAGGAATACCCAGCACATGTCATCGTGTTTTAGCAGTAGCTTACACCGGTTCTGATAGCGGGGAGTCACACAGCGTCTTGATGCCAGTTCAAGTTGCTCTCGCCAGGCGATGCGTAGTTTTTCCATCCGGTCCAGGTATCGCTTTTCACTTAGTGCGTTACTCTCATACCGGTGTTGCAGCCGGAACAGTATGCGAATGAGCCTGACTAACGTCGTTCCATAAGTCTTGTTCGTACCCCAGCTTTCCGCCAGCGCATTCATGTTTCTTAAGATATGCGCCCAGCACAATTGACGGTGGTCTGAATCGATGTAGTGATAACCGGCATACTGGTCAGTAACAACAATGTTTTCCGGATTATCGCCGAGTAGTTTCTTTGCCGCCCAGGCGCCACGTGAGAAGTGCGTCATAAAGCATGATAATTCTGCTGTGCATACCTGCCACATCCAGCGGTTTTCGTTACCACGCTGATGACGGGTTTCATCGCAGTGTACCACCGCCTCAGTGCGCATCATCTCTTTGATATCCTGATACGCTGGCGTCAGTACTGAACTAACCCGGCCTGCGCTTCAGAGATAGCACCGCGACTGAACGATAAGCCGAAGTTCTGTTCGAGCTGTTGCTGGATTTTACTGATACTCTGGTGAAACTGACCGGACTGCATTGCCACATATGCCAGCAGGTTATTGCCCATCTGTCCCTGATTCACGTTGTCAGGTAGCGTTGCTTTTACCGTTTTGCTGCACTGACAACACTGACCCTGATGTAACTGATGTTCAACCACAGAGAAAGCCTGAGAAGGAATATCAAAAACCTGATGGCGGCGATACGGTGAATCACTGATAGTAATAGTACCACCGCAAGCACAAGTATCGTCGGGATAATAGGTGCGCGTCTCATCAACGGTATCGGCCAGCATCCGCTTACTGCCTTTATGGCCGGATTGCGCACCGCGCTTACGGCCTGTCGGCTTTTTAGCTGGCGCAGAAGAGGACGCCCCCGGCCCATTAGACGATGGCGGGCGCGATGAATTACGACTGTTTTGATTCAGTCGGTCTTCGAGGTCATTTAGCCTGTCCCAGAGTGTACTAATGAGCTCATTGGCATCATCGAGATTAGTAGCGACAGGTGGCTTTGTGGGCTGCTTTTTACGTGGCATGAAACCACTCTGACAGACTGGCGGGATCAATCAATAGGATCCCCACGATCATTGAAAATAAATATTACTAACTGTCAATAGGGCCCTGGTGAACGGTTACGGCGAAACAGCCAGAGCGGACAAGTTTTCAAGCAACAGCTATTCGAGGCGTACTTCGCCTAATATCCAGAACGCAGGTGCAATCAGTTTTAGCAAGGTGACATCTTGCGGTACTGCTACCGCAGTCTCCGTGCCATGTATGTTCTCAAGACTCTCTCGAGAAAATTATGATTCGCGTATTGCAGACAGTCAGGACAATGTTTTAGACATCATTCATCGTGCAGGAGTTGACGTGACTTGGATTGACAACAACAGTAGCTGTAAAGGCGTATGCAAGAGGGTAAAGACCCTAGACTTTGATCCGTCCAGAGATCCCAAGTTTTGCGATGGAGATTATTGTTATGATGAGGTACTTGTTGACCTTTTAAGAGAAACTCTTTCAAGGCCATCTAAAGAACATAGAGTGATAGTCTTACATATGATTGGCTCACACGGCCCTACTTACTACCGGAGATACCCAGAGAAATTTGCTAAGTTCGTGCCTGACTGTCCCAGAAGTGATATTCAAAATTGTGAAGAGGCAGAGCTGACAAATACGTACGATAATACTATTGCATACACAGACTACGTGCTAGGCCAGATTATTGAACAGCTTTCCACTATTCCTAATTCGTCGATGCTTTATCTATCGGATCATGGTGAGTCATTGGGAGAAAAAGGGCTTTATTTACACGGTTTCCCTTATAATTTAGCGCCTGTTGAGCAAACTCATGTACCAATGGTTTATTGGGCCTCCAAGTTTAGCCAACCTGAATACAGTGATTGCGTAAAGTCGTTATCCAGTCATCCTTATTCGCATGACAACCTTTTTGACACATTACTTGGTCTTACTAATGTGCAAAGCAGCACCTACCAACCCACTCAGGATATTTTACGAAAATGCGAGTCATAGACGAAGCCACATCAAAAATGCATTTCGACCCTAAAGCCAAACCAAAGGGCATGTTGCGTATTGTATTAGCAATGAAAAACTCAGTTCGAGCTATATCATCATGGCTTGTTAAAAACGAGTCAGCGTTCCGGCAAGAACTTATCTTACTTATCTTAGCGGCGGGAGTGCTTGCATTTTGGTCAATTCCTTATATGGAAAAGGCGATTTTACTTTCCTCCATACTCTTCGTTTTGTTCGCTGAAATTATAAATACTGCAATTGAAGTAACTATTGACCGTATTGGAAAAGAGATTCACCCACTGTCAGGCTTAGCGAAAGATTTAGGCTCAGCGGCTGTTTTAGTGACGATCGCAATTTCATCACTGTTGTGGTTAGCTACATTGTGTAGATATTTTTGATTTGAGACTGTTGACTCACCGATGAGGTACCGCACTGACATGGGTCCAACTGTGCAAATTCATCAATGTGTATAAAAGAATAGAAAGCCAATAATTAGCGAGCTTTAATATAAGAAGTTAAAGTCTGATATAACTAAAAGGCAATACCCAACAACCTTTGGGTTCAGTTTTCAATTACTAGCCAGGAGTTGCATAGCAAATCGCAAAGCAAAATTGTCAGTTAGAAAAAGTTCTTCGCGTGCTTTTACTTTCGCTGATTTTTTTTAAGTTTAATGAAAGTGAAAGCAAAAGTCAGCGATGCCATCAGCTCAAATAGCCAAAATATAGGAATGAAGCCAAACGATTCAACCAAAAAACCATTTTCATCTATACTCGAGCCTTTTATGTTATAAGCGATTAAACACAGAATACCACTAATAAAAAATAAGAAGCTCATCTTATAGTTACTTATAAATTTCATTAATGTCTCTATATTTTATTTTCAACATCTCGTAAGAGCACGAAAGAAACGTTGATGTCGAAGGTACGTGTTCAATCTTGCCTCTTACCACTTTAGTTACGCATTATTATCTATCACACTCTCCTTACAGTTTAACAAAAAATTTAATCATGAGGGGAACAAACTAAAAAGTTCCATGAAAATCTATAGTCATGATTGTAGACAATGTGTCACAAATAAAATTTTAGCTTAGTATTAAAACTTGAATTACTGTCGACTATCATTGTTAATGAGTAATGGAATTTCATCTCACCTCCTCATTAACTGCAGAATGCTCGTCAGTAAACTCTATTTCAACTGTGCTGTAACTGAAGTCAAACATGGCCAAGCTATCATAAATATCAAGCTTCAATAACTTGTATTCTTCAACTGTCTTTAAGGCACTGCCAACGCGTATAGTAATAACATTGTGTTCTCCGTCAAGTGACCAAATTTTTAAGTCATGGATATATTCAACTCTATCAACACTCCGGAGTTCATCTAACACTTGTTTGTATAAGTTTTTCTCTGGAACACCTTGCAAAAATAATTTTAAGGTTGCTAATAAGTTTCGAATTACATTAAACAATATAAAAAGCGTAAAGCCAATCGAAAGTAGGGGGTCTAAAATTGGCCAGTCGACAAATTGCATTACTATGGCAATAATTAATACAGCAACCCAGCCTAAAACGTCCTCCAATAAATGCCAGTTCAACACTCTCTCGTTTAGGGTATTTCCTCCCTGGAGTTTATACACAGCAAAGCCGTTTACAGCGACACCTAGAATCGCAAGTAATATCATGCCTTCTGTATTTGGAACGACCGGGTCTAATACTCGAGGAATGGCTTCTGATAATACCCAGATTGAGCCAAGGATAAGTACGGCTCCGTTAATAAATGCCCCTAACAGGCTGAGTCGCTTGTACCCATATGTGAAATTTTCATCGGCCTCTCTCTCTCCTAACCTATTGAGACACCAGGCGCTTCCAATAGAAACTGAATCGCCGAGATCATGAACAGCATCTGCCATTATAGCAGTGCTGTTCGTTAGCCAGCCGCCAATAAATTCAATAATTGTGAAGCTGAAATTTAATAGAAAAGCCCACCCAATTTTGTTTGAGCTATTTGAATGATTATGAGTCATAGAGGCTCCGGTGCGCCCGGAACATACCGGGCGTAAAATTTGATTAAGAGTTGCGTTTGTTATGTGCGAGCTGATAAAGCGCAGGTAATATAAACAGTGTCAGTAAAGTTGACGATATAATTCCCCCAATGACTACAGTGGCGAGCGGTCTTTGTACTTCAGCACCTGTTCCTGTATTAAGTGCCATGGGAACAAAGCCTAAGCTGGCCACTAACGCAGTCATCAAAACAGGTCGAAGCCGGATTATGGCCCCTCGAATTACTGAAGTATAAATATCACCATTTTCCTGCCAGAGTTGTCTGATGAATGCGACCATCACTAGTCCATTCAAAACCGCGACCCCGGACAAAGCGATAAAGCCTACTCCCGCAGAAATTGAAAGAGGCATATCTCTAATCCAGAGTGCCAGTACTCCTCCAGTCAAGGCTAGTGGTACACCAGTGAAAATTATCAATGCGTCTTTAACAGACCCAAACGCCATAATGAGTATGCCAACTATCAACGCAAGCGTAACCGGAACGACTAAAGTCAGCCGTTTGCTGGCGGATTCCAGTTGTTCAAAGGTACCACCAAACTCTAACCAATATCCTTCCTTCATTTTTAAATCGGATTTAAGTCTTTTTTGTAAATCAACGACAAATCCTCCTAGGTCGGTTCCTCGTACGTTAGTCGTTACGACAACTCTGCGCTTTCCATTCTCTCGGCTGATCTGTGCAGGCGCCGGCTTTAACTCGAGAGTGGCTACCTCTTCAAGCGGTACAAAACTATTGCCGACACGAACAGGTAAGCTCTCTAATTTGTCAATATTTGTACGCAACTCTTCAGATAATCTGATTACAATTTTAAACCGACGATCGCCTTCATAGATTATGCCTGATTCCTTACCCCCTATGCTGGTTGAAACGAGTGCTTGAATGTCTGCTACGTTAAGACCGTACCTTGCGAGAGCATCTCGTTTTGGTAATATGGACAACATAGGAAGGCCGGCAACTTGCTCAACTCGGGTGTCTGAGGCACCTTGTATCGACTCAGCGATCTCAGCAACCTTATTTGCAGAATCCAACAATTGCTCTAAGTCATCACCGAAAACCTTGACTGCAACATCAGCCCTTACGCCGGAAATCAATTCATTAAATCTCATTTGAATTGGTTGGGTAAATTCATAGTTATTACCGGGAAGCTTTGAGGCGACTGATTCAATTTCAGCCACTAGATCCGATTTAGATTTAGCTGGATCAGGCCATTCTGAGCGAGGTTTAAGTATTACAAAACTATCGGCTACATTAGGAGGCATTGGGTCTGTAGCGACTTCTGGTGTACCTATTTTCGCAAAGACTACCGCTACCTCTGGAATTTCTAACAGCGCACCTTCAAGTAATTCTTGCATTTGAATTGATTGGTTTAGACCGGTACCCGTTATGCGTAAAGCCTGTAAAGCGACATCACCTTCATCCAGTTGAGGAATAAATTCAGACCCAAGTGTTGTTGCCAACCATCCGCAGAAGACAACAAACGCTAGTGCAGCCCCAAGAGCAGCAGCTTTAAATTTAAGAATAGCCCTAAGTGCTGGTTCGTAAGCCAGTTTCACCCAACGTATTAAAAAACTCTCCTTTTCACTGATTTTTCCCCCCATGAAAATTGCGATCGCTGCAGGCACTACCGTCAGTGACAAAATCATTGCCGCAATAAGAGCGATAACAACAGTTATTGCCATGGGATGAAACATCTTTCCCTCTACGCCTGTTAAAGTAAAAATAGGCAGATAAACAGCGGTTATGATCCCGACTCCAAATAAGCTGGGCCTGATTACTTCAATCGTTGCTATTTTCACTTCTTCTAGACGTTCCTTGAGTTGAAGAAGTCTGCCGTGATGCTGTTGCGCTTCAGATAAGCGCCTAATACAGTTTTCAACAATGATGACAGCGCCATCGACAATCAGACCAAAATCTAAAGCCCCCAAACTCATCAGATTTGCCGAAACACCTCTCTGGACCATTCCAGTGATTGTCATCATCATAGCAATAGGTATGATCGCAGCCGTAATAAGAGCCGCTCGAATATTGCCTAGTAGTAAAAATAATATGACAATTACGAGTAATGCTCCTTCCAGCAGGTTCTTCTGCACAGTGTTTATCGCTTTGTCGACCAGTGTAGTTCGATCATAGGCGGGTTCAGTAACTACCCAGCTTGGTAACGATCTTTGAATTTCAGTTAATTTACTGGCAGTTAAAGCTGCAACTTCCCTTGAGTTTTCTCCCAGCAACATCATGACCGTTCCCATCACTGTCTCTTTACCATTTCTTGTAGCGGCACCGGTCCTCAGCTGCTTACCCAAGCCTACAGTTCCAATATCTTTTATTAGAACAGGAACAGATCCTTTTTTTCCTACTACGACATTTTCGATATCCTTTATCCCTGTCAATTGACCTGGAGAGCGAACAAGAAGTTGCTCGCCATTTTTCTCAATATAGCCTGCTCCAGCATTATCATTGTTTAAATATAGTGCTTCAGAAATGTCTTTAAGCGAGACTCCCATCTCCAGCATTTTTACAGGGTCGGGATTGACGTGATATTGCTTGTCATAACCTCCAATAGTGTTTACTTCTACTACTCCCGGAACCTGGGCTAACTGTGGTCGAATGATCCAATCTTGTACCTCTCTTAAAGCCATAGGTGTGACCGGCGAGCCATCGGGTAACGTTGCTCCATCTTTCCCTTCCAGTGTATATACGAAAATTTCGCCAAGCCCTGTTGCGATTGGCCCCATTTCTGGCTCAAGGCCATCAGGTAAAACACTTTTAAGGTTAGCAAGTCTTTCGTCGATTAAATTTCGGGCAAAAAAGATATCCGTTCCTTCTTCGAAAATAACTGTAATCTGTGAAAGACCATACCTCGATATAGAACGTGTATAGGATAAGTTAGGCAAGCCATATAGTGCTGTTTCGACAGGAAATGTTATTCGTTGTTCAGCTTCTAATGGTGAGTACCCCGGAGCTTTGGTGTTAATCTGAACCTGTACATTTGTAATATCTGGTACAGCATCAATAGGTAATCGCTGGTAGCTCCAAACGCCGATCCCAATTAAGATTAGTGCAAGAACAAGAAACAAAAAGCGTCTTTCTACTGAAAGACGAATAATATTATCAATCATTTATCGTCTCCAGGATTAGTGAGCGTGAGAGGCACCGGATTTTTCAAGATCCGCTTTTATCAGAAAGCTATTTTTTGATACGTAAATTTGACCAGCGATTAAGCCACGCTTTACTTCAGTGAAGTTGTCATCTTTTATACCCAGCTCGACAGGGACAGCTTGAAACGTGTTACCATCGTTTAAAAATACAACTGAGTTACCATCCATTGATTGGATAGCTTCATTCTCAACGCGAAGCGAAACATCGACTTTCTGAGCATCAACTACACCTGTAACCATATCGCCGGGGGAGAATTCTCCTTCGGTATTAGTGATTTCAACAATTGCGATCTGATAAGGTTCAAGTGAACCTGACGGAATGAGAAATTTGACCTTTGCATCTTGCTGTCGGGAACCTTTTTTTATGTGGATATAAGAGCCCTGCTTTATTGTATCCCGCTTGGATGGAAATACTTTCAATTCTGCCCAAAGCGTTTCAGCGTCGACTATTTTATAAAGCGTTTCACTGGTAACCAACTGCCCAACATTAACATTTCGACTTACTACCGTACCCGAAATTGGCGCTTTCACGATGTAGGTTTGTAAGCTGTCATTTGATTGAATTTTTGCAATTACATCGCCAGCCTTCACGCTGTCACCAACATCCGAAGCGAGAGTTTCTACAACTCCCGAGAACCGCGCATTAACTTCAGCCTTGTTCTTGGGTGGAATTACAAGAGTACCCAACAATTCGATATGTCTTTCAATGGTCCCACTCTGAACTTCGGAGGTTGCTAATTGAAACTTTTCAGTTAATGCTCTTGAGATCTGTGTTCTTCCCTCGAAGTTTTCCCACTCCCAGGAATACTTTCGTCTTTTGTCAGTCAGATAAATAGTAGCCCTAAAAGAATGAGGTTCAGACAGAGCTTTTATTGACCGCAAAACCCCCTCTGAAGTTTGAAACTCAAATTTTTCTGAGCTTGAACCTAACTTCTGTAGCTCTATAGAAAAGGAATCAGGGATAAATGGCTTCCCATCTTCAAAAGTCGAGGCAATAATTACAGAGCCCTCGGGGCTTTCATCGATACTTACTTCTATTTTGATGTTACCTTTCTGGAATATATTTTGGTTGTCATTTGAATTGGTGACATCTTCACTTGCGGTCGCGATAGATGTCACAGTGCCGATAAGAAATAAAAATAAAATTTGCTTTAGCATAATTAATCCTGGAGATTGAAAGTGAATGATTTCAGAGATTGCCCTGTCCATTGTTCGATAAGTGCTTCATTGAGCAGGGTGGCTTCGCGATAGTTGATGAGACTCCGTTGAGATTGGAGAAGTGCATCACGTGAAGCAAACCATTCTTGATAAGTGTAAATTCCCTTTTGATAGCCCTCCTTGGTCAGCTCCAATGCTCTTTTCAAATCTGGCATTACTTCTTTTTCCAGGTGCAATGCTGCCTGTGAACTAAAATTTATGCTTTTCGTTGCTTTAAATAGAATCGCTTTTACATCGAGATACTTGGTGTCTCGCTCTAATAACTCCGCCTCCTTACTAGCAATTGCAGATTTGACTGCACCCGAATTCCTCTTCTCAGCAAATAGTGGAATTGAGGCACCAAAAACTAACGATGTATCTTGAGCTCCCTGATTCCTTCTAACACCAACAGACCAAGATAGGTCTGCGGTATTATCAGACTTAGCCAACTGAATTTCAGCGTCCTTCAGGTCAAGTGACTTAATTAGTAAATCCGCATTCGATGATGATAAGAATTGGTTAAAAAGTGTTTCGTAGGAATAATTTTTAGCGGGTGAATTTAAAGAACCAGTAAGCGTGATATCTTCATAATTGCCCTGCCAGAATAGTGTGAGAGATTGCAGGGCTATCTCTTTATTCACCTTTGCTGTCGCAAGTTCTAATTTCGCTTGATTTAAAGCCGATTTAGCTCTGAACAATTCAGCATCATTCGTTGCACCACTTTTTATTCTATTAGTGATCACAGTAAGAGCATCTTCAGCTAAGCTCACACTTCGCTCAGCTATTTGCAGACGCTCCTGTTGTGCCAGAACGCGAATATACTGCTGAGTGAGCCCACCAAGTAGTGAGAGAGACATTGAATACTGCTCTGAATCTAAAAGGGCAGCTCTGGCATCCACAACCAGTGTTCTTGCACTCTTCTTTCCACCAAGTTCATACACTGAAGATAGAGAGATGGTTGCTTCTGCTGCTTGAACTCCCGAAGTAGAACTTGTGCCCATCACATTTTCTAGATTAGCACCTACGGTGTAAGCTGGAGAAAGCAAAGCTTGTTGGCGATCTCCCTCAAGAGCTCTAGTAAGAGGTCTGAATTTCAACAAGCTTGGATGACGGTTGAGAGTAAGTTGAACTGCATCATCTAAAGTTACTTGTTCTGCCAATGCATTGGCTTGAGATAGCATCAATGCACTAGTCAATATTCCGGCGCGCGTAAATTTGCGCACAGGAAACTGTGAAATTTTCATGATATATAATCCTAGTCAGTTGAAAAAACGAAAAACGACAGGGATTAAATTCTTGGAGGACGCTCTATTTGGTTAATGAAACGATTAGGTGTAGCTTCACTATAAACTGAGACTAAATTGGGAGATTTTTTTAGAAACGAGCTTTCAATATCAAAGTAAAAAGCTATGTGTGTAAAATGGCCATGACAAGAACAACAATGGTCACAATCACTTCCCGTATCTAAATCGTAAGCATCGGACAGTTCGATTAATGTATTTTCAGTACATAATTCATTGCTAAACAAGTGGTCTTGTTCAATAGAAAACGCGTCAGTCACAATCAACAAAAATTGTGCGCACAACAAAAAAGCGGCTAAGACCACTTTTAGATTTTTGCTAATGCGGTAATTCGTTTTCAACACAAGATTCCTCTATTGGCAATTCATGTTCTCTTAAAATATGATTGTAGTCAATGCCTAAATGGTCAGCTTTCTGATTCACAAGAGGAACTCTGTATTAAAAAGCCATGTATTTCAATTAAGTTGCTAAATCTTGTCAGAAAAACAGAAATCTACTGCAAAGCCTGCTCATACATAATCCGGCAATGTAAAATAAGTACACCGAAGGAATAGAAGAATACAACATGCAATTTCAATAAGCCTGTCACAATTATTGCGTCTCGCTCGTACCAAAACCTGTAATACCCCCTACAACAAGTGTAAAAGCAAGTCCAATACTGAAAGATAAAATCACCGTTGACCCAAGAGGTAGCTTTTCCAATTGCTATCTGATCTCCTTACAGTGAGCGCATCAATGAACAACAAAGTAAATATTATCTGGCTCATGCCATAACCGTGATGCTATGCTTATGAGCATGAAGTTGGTTCGCATCGCTTCTTTGAGTTCACCAAATCATCTAAGGCTCCATTTTCGAATAAACGGTACAATAGACTAGTAGAAAGGCATATCGGAAACTCGATATCGCTAGATACCTTACTGTAACTTTTTGGCTAAAAACGTTGTCGCTTCGCGTAAAAATACCGGTCATTTTTTGACCTTGGCAAGTTCATGTTTTAATCTGCTATCCCCGCGTCACAACGGGGATCACTGCTCTTATGTGTTTTATCTTTAGATTGCGCAGCATGATGTTTTCAGCAGTTAGGTAGACTAAGAAAAATACTAATATCTAAAGCAATCTGACGACCAATAATATCAGGTTTCTAGCAGAGTAATACCGCTTCGAGTATGAATTCTGAAGTATACTTTGTTTGTTAACAACCACTCATTCCTGGCATAGCAAGCTTCTTTAGGGGAGGTTTCCTAAAAATCTGAAGAGGCTCCACAGATGACTGAAATCTATGAAGGGGCACTATAATAATTGTGATAATTCTCTTTCTGATCTAGAACCGTAGCAGAGTTACTTTCATGTTAAATAGTTCATGTTAATGCACATTAACGTTACCTATTCGAGTAGAGATAAGAAGTTAGCTTTCCTCTTTTGACTACGATATATCATGCAAGCGAATAGCGCTCACTTCAGCAGCAAATTTAAAATAATTAAAGGGTTGTAAATCTCTGTCAAGACAGTTGGGTGACGTCAACATGTTGGAGATATACAAGATGAAAACTAAGCTGCCTCATATTGGTATTTTTTGGGTCTACAAGTCGACTGTACTTGCTAAAGCAATGCCTTTGAATAGTACAGAGCCTGATAGCCTTTCACTCTATGACAGTGACTTTAGCCATTTAGTAGAGTGGGAAGAGCATAGAATATACCTTCCGTGTTTTCCTGAGCTCATTGCTGTTGAATATCAAGAAGTCAGCAGGGGTAGAATAATCTACTCTGGAAACTCAAAGTTCTTTAAAATATATGCAGACAGAAAAGTGGTACAGAGCGTTGAGCTTCAAACCTTGGTATGTGATAAATTTAATCTAATACCGAGTCAATGCACTTGGAAGCTAGACAAGCATTACCGTATCTTTAGTTCATAAAAAGCTTACGAAAAAGTTAAAAAGTCGCTTTGTAAAGAATACGCAAGCAAATCATAAGGACATGACGTTGAATATATTTGAAGCAATAAACAATAGTATTTCTGACTTTGTAGAAAATCAAGAAAATAAAGCGCTCAAGAGAGGTACAGGCTCTTATTCGATACCGTTTAGAGGCTCTATCTTCGGGGAAATCGAGACAGCAAAAGTATTAAGTAAGCTCAATGCCGAATCAGTTGATGTAATTTGGTTAGGCTCAAATCCTAATGTTCCTGAATCTCTCGACGCTATTTTGTCTCCTTCCTCCCCTTCCCACTACGAGGGTTTTGTGCAACAAGCCATGAACGACAATTTCAGCGAAGCGTACAAAAATAGCGACGGTGCGAATGTCCCATTGTGGGATCCTATTAACAAGCCAAACAACAAGTGGCAATTCTACTCAGAGATATTCAACAAGCGGTTTGGTGAACACAAAACGCTCATGGCTAACATAGTGCTGTGGGGAAGTAAGGATTTTAAAAGCTTCACTTCTCAGTTGGCTAAATACGATAAAGCGCTTTTAGAGAGAGCTATTCAGTTTTCTTACGAGCTGAACAATCAGATAATCGAGTACTTCAAGCCAAAAGTTGTTCTTGTTCCCAAGAGCTCTAATAGCCCATCATCAAAGAATTGGCTACTACACTCTTCAAACTTAACAGACATACAGCATCACGAAGTGAGAGGTAAAGTAACGTTCAAGTTTTCAGTAGGTAGCCTGCAAAAAGGCGATTTTAAAACAACTGTAATATCAGCCCCCCACCCTTCATACACACCAAGAATTGGTCGTGAATTTAGAGAGTCTGCGCAAAACGCTATCTTCACAGTATTACAAAATTGCTGATACTTATTAATCTACTTCATAAACAAAAACTAATTTTGCATTTGTTAGCATCTTTAGTTGATGAGTTTATCGCACGAGAGTTACATGATAGAACTTAAGATTTTGGGATCCTTTATTACCGCTAGTGCAACTATTTTAGTAGCCTTAGCAACATATATATGGAAAATTCAGAGAGAAAAAAAAGAAAGTAATCGAACAATAATTTATTTACTCCTTGAGTTACGCAATGTATTTATCAATTCAGTAATTAATACAGATCGCGCGATTGACGGTTACTTGAAGCTGTATTTAGAGAAATTGAATGACCAAGCATTCTCGCCTAAAGATAAATCAGCATTCGAAGCAGAGCTACGAATTGCCCTTGAGAAAGCATTTAATTCGTTAATCATTGATATGAAGGAAGAACTGCGAGTAGATTTCTCCTCTCAGTTTGACAGCGCTATTTTAGAGCTTTCAAAACATGACCCAATACTTGCTTACCGATTGCAGAAAAACATAAAAATTGAAAAAACTTTCGAGGTAATAGAGAATCATCTAACGAGGACCAAAGATTGGGTCGATAACACTAACGAAGAAAATTTGCCTTCTTTTGAGAGTATTTCGCGAAGGTTAGAATCTAAATTGGTTGAAAAACTAGCTGGAGATCTTGAACAAGATATTCTCACCGTTGCTAGTAGTGATTCATTTTTAACTAAATTAAAATGCAAAAGGATCATTAGCAATAAGAACATAAATAGCATTTACGATTTTAGCGAGATCGGTCCCTATTTGGATGAATCTTTAATTACGGTCTTCGAAAACAGTAGTCAGAATATTTAAGACAACAAGGACGTTTATGTGTGTGATTCATAGAGATCGTTTCAACATAATACGACTCTAAGAACAAAGAAATTAGACAGCGACTCAAGTGGATTGAGCTTTACGAAGAAACTAAAAATGCAGGTCTGGTTTGCCGCAGGTGTGGTATATCCAGACCCACTCTTCGTAAATGGTTAAAACGATACAAAGAAAATGGTCTAGACGGTCTTCAGGACGTTTCTAAACGCCCTCATACCTCGCCAAATACTAAAATAAACCATCAGATAGAGGAATGGATTCTAAGCCTGAGAAAAGACAGGAAGCTTGGTGCGCGGAGAATCCAAAATGAACTTCTTCGCGAGCATAGTGTTCAATTATCGCTTGCTTCCATACATAAGGTGCTGACCAGACATGACGTTAAACCAATAGTATTTCAACGGAAGAAAAAAGACTTCATCCGTTACCAAAGACCTATTCCAGGTGATCGAGTGCAGATGGATACATGCAAAATCGCTCCTGGAATTTACCAATATACTGCTATTGATGACTGCTCTAGATATCGCGTACTGGATGTGTTTAACCGGAGGTCGGCAGCAAACACCCTTATTTTTATCGATAAGGTAATCGAGGAAATGCCATTTCCAATACAGCGAATACAAACCGACCGTGGTACAGAATTCTTCGCAGAGAAAGTTCAGCGAAAGCTGATGGATTATGGCATCAAATTTCGTCCTAACAAGCCTGGTTCTCCTCACCTGAATGGTAAGGTTGAAAGGTCGCAAAGAACCGACAAAGAAGAGTTTTATTCAACAGTAAACTTGAATCTAGACGAACTAAAAAACGAAACATTGCCCGAATGGCAGCATTACTACAACTGGCAACGGGCACATGGTTAGTTAAAGGGAAAAACGCCAATGGATATTGTCTGTGAAAGACTTGAACAAGCCCCACTTTGAGAAGAGGTTCACGAGGATTATATAACTGAGGACGAGCGCATTCAGCTATCAAATTATCAACGCGACCTGCAATTGAGAAAAGTGAAATGATGTCTATGAATCACACAACTCATGCCATATAAATCGACTTTCTAACACTCCAAACAATGGATAGTAACTCGCGATCACAACAGTGAGCGTTGGATAAAAACTTCGGTCTTTATCGAATTTATTTAACTTCGCCAATCCTATTATTAAAACAGCTACCAAAGCCCCTATTGAAGTACTCACTAACACTTTATTTACCCATGTGCCGGTAATAGAAAAATTGCCCCTTCCAGCGGCTAAAACTTGCCACGCTTCTATTCGTCTTTGCTTGAAGAAAACGCTTTTAATGCTTTTTCCAGTGAATATTTTGCGTTAGGCATAACGGAACCTGTGAATTCTTGTACCGCTTGATGGATTTCATGCTCAGCTGGGTTTCTTTCAATTATTCCCAAGTTAAGTAACTTAATTCTGTCCGCTTCGTTTTTACTATGTACCACTGTGTTGTCCTGTTTTTGTTTGTTATGGCTGTACGATCAGGCGTAACGTAAGTCTGATCGTTGCTATTGAACCAATTACTTTTTATGGGTTTGCCCAGGAGGAACACGGTGGCAACTCCAGGGTTTGTGTTTTGCATTTTCACGAATGTTTTCGTCAACGAATTGGTAATAGCCTTCTTTCATTTTTGTCCAAAAGTCGTCCGAAATGTCTGCCCCGTTGTCACGAATGATTGTCTCAATGCCATCTAAATTGCAGTGGGTTGCATCGTAGCCTATATGCAGGGTACTTTTGGCGTCCTCAAATGAAACTGCATCGATTCCAAAGGTCCCATCAATGCCAGCAATAATTGCTTCTATGTTATCTTCGGTAATACCAACCAACTTTAAATGCCGTACGACTAAATTCGCCTCTGATACACCGACTCTGTGATCTAGATCGCTCATCTTTTCCTCCTATAAATCGATTGTTAACTTGTTTATGTTCGTCATTTCTTTAATTATTTAAAACACTATTGGCACCGAGCTGCTGCTTCATTAACGATTGTAAAATTGACATTCTTTGTTCAAGATAAAACAAAAGTTCGTCTACCGAATTTCCCATGACTACAAAGTAAGCGATCAATATAGGCCGTCTTCCCCAGATTTAGCTACTCCGTAAAATAGCCTCCGTAGATTTTACTAACGGAGACTTTACTGATGGCAACAAAAAGACGTACACGTGAGCAATGGCAAAGATTGGTTGACAAGCAAGCAGCAAGCGAGCTGACAGTCAGTGAATTTTGTGCACAGCATGCGTTAACAGTATCAAATTTTTATCTGTGGCGTAAAAAGCTGAGCGATGATAGTCAACCGTTTGCGCAGCAGGATAACTGGCTTGCTTTTGATATGCCAGCGAGCGGAAACCAGAGTATAGATTCAGCGTGGGAGATAGAACTGGTATTACCCGGTGGTGTGGTGCTGCGGATGAACCGAGCCGTCTGATGTTACCCTTATCTAATGGGCGTATTTGGTTGTACACCGGCAATGCCGATATGCGCAAACAGTTTGATGGGTTGGCAGCGCTGGTACAGCGCAAGTTGGGCATGCAGGCGCATTGTGGTGACTGGTTTGTGTTTATCAATAAGCGCCGTACTCAGCTGAAGGTGTTGTATTACTACCAGGGCGGTTATTGTTTGTGGAGCAAACGGTTAGAAAAAGGCACCTTCGCTAACGTGTCTGACGGCAACACCAAAACACCACTCAACAGTGCCCAGTTACAGTGTTTGATTGATGGGATTTACTGGCAAAAAGACAAACAAAACAGGCGATTTAATTAACTGATTTTGTTATAATTTAGCCCATGAAAACACGCTCTATTAGTCACCTTTCACCGTCTGAAATTGAGGCTGCCTTTGCTCATCAAGCCGATGAAATTGCGCAACTCAAGCAGCAACTCGACTGGCTTAAACGTCAGTTGTTCGGGCGTAAGTCTGAAAAGGTGTTAGCGGATAATCCGGCGCAGAGCAGTTTGTTTGATGAGGGGGAAACCCTCACCTTACCGGCAGAAACAAAACCGGTGAAGGCACATACTCGTTCCTCACAAAAGCAACGTCGCGACTCGGATTTGAATGATGAAGGCCTGCGTTTTGATGAGACAGTGCCGCAACAGATTATTGATATACCTGCGCCAGAATTACAGGGGGCGGATGCCGACCAGTATGAATTAGTGGATACCAAAGAAACCTGTCGCTTAGCACAACAGCCTGGCAGTTATGTGGTATTGAGATTCCGTCGACAGGTCGTGCGTCATAAAACCACGCAAACCATTAAGGATACCCCAGCGCCAGGCAATGTGCTGGAAGGCTGTTACTGCGATGTCTCACTGCTCGCCGGACTGATGGTTGATAAAGCGGTGTATCACTTACCGCTTCACCGCCAACATCAACGGATGCTGGATAGCGGTATTACCCTTAGCCGGGCCACCTTAATCAACTGGATACAAAAAGGCATTGAGCTGCTTCGACCCATCGCCAAAGCCCAGTGGCAACACATTCTGCAAAGTAAAATACTGGCCATGGATGAAGTGCCCATTAAAGCAGGTCGCACTAAAGGCGCTGGCCGAAAACTCGGACACATGAAACAAACCTACTTCTGGCCCCTGTACGGTGACAGTGATGAAGTGGCGTTTACCTGGAGTAACAGCCGGGGTATGTTGCATGCCCAAGCACAGTTACAGGACTTTACCGGCACCTTGCTCACCGATGGTTATGCCGCCTACACCAAAACGGTTGAACAATTAAATCAATACGAACAACAGATTGTGCATGCAGCCTGTTGGGTACACATGCGCAGGGGCTTTGAAAAAGCCCTCGACAGTGAGCCGCACACCGCGCAGCAGGCACTGGATATCATCGCCACGCTTTACCGGCATGAAAAACACATCAGGCATAAACAATTAGACCTGGCCGATATCCATGCTTACCGGCAACAACACAGCGAACCCTTAGTCACTGACTTCTTCCGGTGGGTTTATCAACAACGACAGCGCACTGATTTACTCCCCAAGTCTCCCTTCGCCAAGGCACTCCATTATGCGCATGAACGAGAAAGCCAACTCAAGGTGTTCCTGAGCAATCCAGCTCTACCCATGGATACCAATCATCTTGAGCGGGCACTGCGTGTTATTCCCATGGGGAGAAAAAACTATTTGTTCTGCTGGTCTGAACTTGGCGCTGAACAGCTGGGCATACTGCAAAGCCTGATGGTGACTTGCCGCCTGCAAGGCGTTAATCCCTACCATTATCTGGTGGATGTATTACAACGCGTGGCATTACATCCGGCCAGGGACGTAATCGACCTCACGCCGCGGCTCTGGAAACAAAAATACAATCAAAACAGGTTAGTCAGCGATGTCAAAATACTCACTTCCCAACACTAAAATCTCAGCCACAATTATGGAGTTCGGTAAAGGAGTGTTAAATGCACTCCCTGCTGATTACAGCCAGGCAGAAATGGAAGATGCTATGCTGACGATAATAACCGTGTGGAATGCCATTGTATTGGACACTTGGCACAACACAGACAAAAATGAAAAAATGGTGCTTGATGCACTCTCTCAAGCGCCTAAAGAAGGACAACTTCAAGTAAAACGATTGATAAAAAGAAAGAAGACCAAGTTTAGCGATGATATCCGCGCGGTTGGAGATCACTGGATAAGAGAAGAGCAAGGGGACTTTATCTTCGGCTGTGAAGCACGGTTAGATATAGAACGCATCTCCTTAAACGAAGATAGCCTCAAACACTAAACGAATCACAACGGTCTATATTGATCGCTTACACTACAAAGTCGCCCCCTGCTAAACCGCTGTCGATAAGAACGAGACTTCGTTGAAGGCCATTTGTGTACGTTTCTTCCAGATGTGCTTTGTGTTGCAGGTCTGTTTCACTTTGGAGTCTCTTCTCAATATTCGTTAAATAAATTTCCATCATTTTCATATGCTCAACGATGAGAGTTTGCCTATCAGAGACGTCGTTGATCCGTTGTATGCGTTGCATTAGTGCATCCATGACAAGCTCATTACTTCGAAGCATATCATCCGCGCTCATCGACGTTTGAGCAGCAGCAAATGTCGCGGGTAACAACCCTCCGACGAACAGTAATGACAGTAGTACTTTGTTCATTTTGTAATCCTTAATTAGTGCTTGAAACGTTTGAAATACCCATACGGGGAAACCAACCTGGCGTCGTTTGTTTATAGTGTCTGTAGCTATCACCAAACTCGGATTCAGCTTGCTGCTCTTCTCGCGTGGCGAGTCGAGCATAAACGACAATAAGAATTGGAAACATAAGTAAGGTTGGCAGTGTTGGCCATTGCAACAAAAAGCCAAACATGATCAGTATAAATGCAACATATTGAGGATGCCTGCAGCGCGCGTACCAACCAGTAGTGGCTAAACTATGCGATTTTTGCGCGTGGTGTAGGACATTCCAAGAAGCGGATAGTAAAAGGAAACCTAAAATGATGATGACATTACTTAAGATGTGTAAAACATCCCAGTGAGCATCGCCGGATAGCCCTAGCAAGGTATGCCACAAGTGACCATTTTCATGCGCTAAAAAGTCTACCCCTGGATAACTTTCCGCTAACCACCCTGACAAGAAGTATATTGTCAGGGGGAAACCATACATTTCGGTAAATAAGGCCACGATAAAAGCGGAAAATACACCTAAGCTTCGCCAATCTGTTTTCGACTTCGGCTTGATGAAACTAAACGCAAAAAAGATAAAAATGGCTGAGTTTATGATGACTAGTGCCCAGAGCCCATAATCAGAATCACCGTGCATTATTATTCTCCGTTTTATGTTTTCCTTTACGGGCCTGCTCTAACCCTTCGATATAGCCTTTTCGATATTGCTCATTGTCCTCGGTTTGTTCTTTAAATGTCTTTTCGGTGTGATCATGTGTTTCATGTCCTTTGCCATGACTGCCGTGCATAAAAATGTGCATGACAGGGCACAACAACAAGATCAAGTAAGGTAAATACCTAAACACATGCTCACCATGCTCAACCAGCAAGAAGTAGCTCGCGGCGGTAATAAGGCCTATGGCAGACCAACCACTGGGTGTGCGCCAAAAGGGGACTTTTTGTTTATTCATAATACACCTCGCTTAGGTATCTTTTACGTTAATAAAAAGCGTTTAATCACTTGATCACCAACGTGCCACGATACATTTGCATCTGACAATGAAATGGGTAAACGCCGGCACTGGAAGCAGGAATAGTGACCGTCACTCGCTTGTTAAGCGCTAATGTTTCATTGATATCCAACTCCGGGATCAATAACGTTTCTGCACAGGGCGTTGCATCTTCTCTGACGAACATAAGCTGAACGGACTGATGCGCCGGCACCGTGATATTGGCAGGCTGATACACGCCGTCTTTTACAAGGACTTTGATACTGCCGTCTTTTATCTGGGTTGATTGTGCTTTGTAAAGCCAAAACCACCAAACAATAAGCCCAATCAGGATAAGCCCTGCTAAATTAATCCATATCATCATTGTGTACTCCTAGTGCTCTTTCGCTTTAAATAGACGTAATCGGTTAGCATTGGTCACCACCGTTAGTGATGAGAATGCCATCGCTGCACCAGCAATGACTGGGTTAAGCAGTATCCCTAAGAATGGATAAAAGAGGCCTGCCGCAAATGGTATTCCGGCGACATTATAAATAAATGCGCCAAAGAGGTTTTGCTTGATGTTACGCAGTGTTGCTTTGCTCACGGCAATTGCATCCGCTAACCCATGTAGGGAGCCGCGCATCAACGTTATATCCGCACTTTCGATCGCTACATCAGTCCCAGTCCCAATCGCAAAGCCGACGTTGGCATGAGCAAGGGCCGGTGCGTCATTTATGCCATCACCGGTCATACCCACAATTTCGCCTTCACGTTGAAGCTCAAGTATTTTGTTTGCCTTATCTTCCGGCATCACTTCGGCAACGTAATCTGCAATCCCCGCTTTTCGGGCGACGGCTTTTGCGGTCAGTCGATTATCCCCGGTTAACATCACAACTCGTATCCCGTTATGCTGTAGCCGCTTTATCGCATCTATTGAGTCAGATTTTATTGGGTCAGCGACGGCAATTACGGCAACTAATGTAGAATCAATAGCAAAATACATAGGGGTCTTTGCATCCGCTGCTAACCTCTGCGCTTTGTCGATGTAATGATGAAGCTCGATCCCTTGGTCTATCATCAATTTTTCATTTCCAAATAGCAGGCGTTGAGAATTTAGCATGGCTTCAACCCCCTTCCCCGCAATGGACTGAAAATCAGTAACGGAATGGATCGGCACACCTTGCTCCTTTGCAGATTCAACGATCGCCATGGCAAGTGGATGCTCAGAACCAGACTCAAGGCTAGCCGCCAAAGAAAGCACATCGTTGTGACTATGATCTGAAGCTATAACGACATCTGTTACTTTAGGGGCCCCCTCAGTAATAGTGCCTGTTTTATCTAGAACCATAGTGGTTATTTTTGATGCAGATTGCAGCGCTTCGCCGTTTCGGATAAGAACCCCCGCTTCAGCCGCCTTTCCCACACCGACCATCACCGACATCGGTGTGGCCAAACCCAAGGCGCAAGGGCAGGCAATAATCAGTACTGTGGTCGCAGAAACGATTGCAAAAGCTACTTCAGGAGATGGACCATAATTCAACCAGGCCAGCGCACTGATCACGGCAATGATCATGACGACCGGTACAAAATAGGCGGAAATCATATCAGCTAATCGACCAATAGGCGGTTTAGAATTTTGTGCGCGTTTTACCATGTTAATAATTTGAGCAAGCGCGGTATCTTTTCCCACGCGCTCTGCTCGAAAGACGATAGAGCCTGATTTGTTTATCGTGCCGGCAACGACCTCATCGTCTTTTCGTTTTTCTATGGGCATGGGTTCACCCGTTAGCATTGATTCATCAATACTTGTCTGGCCCTCGACAACTAAGCCATCAACAGAGATGCGCTCCCCAGGGCGAACCCGGATAAGATCATTTAGCAGAACATCTTCAATCGGAATATCTATATCATGCCCATCACGAATGACGCGAGCTGTTTTGGCTTGTAAACCAATCAGTCGTTTAATTGCCTCGGACGTTTTACCGCGTGCTTTTATCTCAAGCGCTAAGCCTAAATTAATGAGACCAATTATCATGGCTGTTGCTTCAAAATAGACATGCCGCGCCATTTCAGGCACATATCCGGGGAAAAACACAACGACCATAGAGTACAACCAGGCTGTTCCTGTCCCCAATGCAATCAAAGTATCCATGTTCGCGGCGTGATTTTTAAAGGAGTTCCAAGCACCTACATAAAAATGCCGACCAGAAAACACCATAACACCCAATGTCATGATCCCTACAATCAACCACACGATCCGCTCAGTGGTCGTGTTGACGCTCATTTCCCCCGTCACCAAGCCATAAAGCATCAGTGGCACACCAAGAGATAATGCAATGACCATGTCTCGCATTAGTTTTTTATAATATGCCCAGTCCGCCTGTTCCTTTTCTTCAATGGCAGCCTCATCTGAATCCGTATTCGCTAATGTTGCGTTATACCCAGCTTGCTCTACCGCCTTAATCAATGCGTGGGAGGATGAACTGCCCATCACCAACACCGAGCGTTCAGCAAAATTCATCTCAGCATTGGTGACACCCGAGACCTGTTTTAAGGCCGCTTCAATTTTAGACACACAACTGGCGCAACTTGCACCTTGGATATTGAGTTGTAGCTCACCCGAAGACGCAGAGACTTGCTCAGTATTTGTTTCACTCTCGACCGCCTTACTAGCGGTTGATACTTTTTTGTCACCGCCACAACACGAATGAATTTTCGCATCGTCCGTTTTTGAATTCATGAGCCACTCCCTCTCTAAATAATGTTATGATTTAAGTGATGTGAAACCTTCAATCAAATGGCAAATCGTATCGGCCGTTGGATGCTGATCCGGTGTATTTTCCCATTCTGAGATTGCTTTTCGCATGCGCAGTCTTAGCTCATGCATGTCCTGATACCGCTGTTCAGTTTCTTTCAACCTTTGTTCAATAAGGCGCCGAACCGTCGGGCATGGCGCGTTGGTTTGTGATGACGTGAACAGAATTTCCTTAATATCATTGATAGAGAAACCTAATGAACGCGCGCTTAAAATAAACCGTAGTCGTGTCACATCAGCGGGCCTGTAATACTTGTAACCATTGTGCGATTTACTTGGCACCAAAAAACCAATGCGCGTGTAATACCGTACGCTGTCCGCGCTAATCTCTAGTGCATCTGCAATTTGTTTAACGCGCATTTTAACGCTCCTCTTTTATCAACATAGATATGCGGTTAAGCACGCCTTTAATCCTATGTTCTACTCTCACGTTACTAGGGTAAACCTATGTGTTGCTCACAGGTCAACACCTATTCTTTCAGCAGATCCTTGGAAGCGGCTCATCTTCGAGTTCATTCATGAAACGTCTTCCTCCCATTGGCGTAACAATGGTCACGCGCCCTTTTGATTCGGTGTTTTTTACTATTACACCAATGTGTTCGGCCTGCTCCCCGTTTCGAATGCTCCGCCAGTGTTCTAGCACCTTACCGCTTATGTCAGGGGCAACAACAGCAACAATGCGTCCCTCACACGCTAAAACAAACGGATCAAAGCCTAATATTTCACACACGCTTGCCACTTCAGGTCGCACCGGAATATTATTTTCAATTAACTCGATATCGAAGCCTGTTTCATTAGCAACGTCATGGAGTAATACTGACAACCCTCCACGAGTTGGGTCACGCACAAAACGAACACCTTCCAAATGCTTGATTGGATCAATAAGAGGAACAACGCTTCCACAATCAGACTTTAGCTGACCTTGCAAACCATAGTCCTCGCGAGCAAGCAGGACACACGCACCGTGATCACCTACAGAACCACTAACCAGTACATGATCGCCTGCCTTTATAAGACTGGTATCCCAAATCGGCGCATCTCGGCTGTCTCCAACACCCGTTGTATTGATAAAAACGCCGCCACCACTGCCTTTCGGGACAACTTTCGTATCACCTGTTACAATGGCGACCTTCGTTTCTTCGGCAGCTTGATGCATTCCATTAACGATTTGTTTCAATGTTGAAAGGGAAAAGCCTTCTTCAATAATAAATGCAGTACTGATGTACCGTGGTGTTGCCCCAACGACTGCTAAATCATTGACGGTACCGTAAACACTCAACGCGCCTACATTGCCGCCTGGAAATGTTGGGGGGGATACAACGAAGCTATCCGTTGTTATACTCAGATAAGGACCATCAAAAGTTACTGTGGCGGCATCATGAAGCAGATCTAGATCTTTGTTCGCTTTATTTTTAAAAACATGATCAATGAGTCTTTTTGTCAGTGTTCCGCCGTTCCCCTGAGCTAATTGAATAGATTCCGTGCCCAACGGCTCTGATGATGAATGATTATTGCCCTCTGCGCTTTTCATTATGACCTCCGTGAACAGTATTCGTGGATTTGCCCAACACTTATTGCGGCATCGTTTAATGGCAAACTACTTGGAATAACCACAGGAATGTCTGATTGTAAAAACCGTTGTGATATACCGTCACACAAAATGCGATTTTGGAAGACGCCTCCTGCCAATCCAATGTGGTCAAAATTAAACTTTTTACGGCAATGTAGGGTTACCTCCCATACCGTTTCAATTAACGAAGCGTGGAAATTTGCAGCACGAGTTTGAGGAGACACTTTGAAATCAAATAGTTCCGGTACCAGTGTTCGCCAATCCATTTGAATAAATTCGTCGTTTTTCTGGACCAACGTTAACGGCATAACCTTAGAGGGCGTCGACGCAACGCTTTCCAACATCATCGGCGCCTGCCCTTCATAAGAGACTTCGCTCTGTTCACAGCAGGCAAATGCCGCCGCGTCGAACAGTCTTCCCATTGAACTACTAACATGACAATTGAGTTCGTTTTGCCATGCGTTGTAGCTTAATTGTTGTGGATCAAATGGTTTAAAATCAATGCCGGTGAAATTAGTACCCCACACTAGTGATGCTGCACTTCGCCATGGTTGATTTGGAACCTTGTTGCCGCCTTGCAACTTCATAGGCGCTAATGAGGCAACACGTTTCCAATTGCCCGGCGTCCCACAAAAAACTTCCCCTCCCCACATCTCGCCATTCTCGCCTAATCCCGTTCCATCCCACACGAAAACCAAGCTTGGTGTCGATATTTCAGCAGCTAATGCCCACGCTGATGCATGAGCGTGGTGATGTAAAACTTTAGTAGTCGGTAGTTCACTGCCTTTGGCCCAACGGGAACTGATATAGCCAGGATGGCTATCGCAAAGAATACGCTGTGGATGAACATGATAGAGAGCTTGAAAGTCACTGATACATTTTTCAAAGTGCGCTTGCATTATCGGAGAATCGAGGTCGCCAATATGCGGTGTTACGATAAGTCGATTGTTCAAAGCTATTGCGACTGTATTTTTCTGATTCGCGCCAACAGCAAGCATTGGTTCCTGCACAGTATATGGCAATGATAATTCTATCGGACTTATACCCCGCCCCAGGCGAATTGGAATGGTGCCTGACTTAAGCGTTCGCAGCACAGAATCATCCAGTTTGTGAAAAATGTCTCGATTATGGTGCACGAAGATGTCTGCCAACATCGAAAGGTGTTGCTGTGCCGATGACGTCGATGTGACCATCGGTTCACCGTAAATATTTCCTGACGTAGCCACCATGGGGCGATTGAATTGCTGCATAATGAGTAAATGCAGTCCGCTGCACGGCAACATCACCCCCAAATCACGAAGCATGGGCGCTACGTTATCTGCAATGGGTACATTCGATTGCTTTTTTGCAAGTAAAATGGGTCGCACGGGGCTTAGTAAGAGCGCTCTTTGATGACTGTCTACAGCAACGCATTTATCTAACCAATCCTCACTTGTTTCGTCTGCACGAGGCTCTGGGAGCATGACCGCGAAAGGTTTATCTGGTCTATTTTTACGCTGGCGTAAAAGGTCTACCGCTTCAGTGCTTTGTGCGTCACAGAGCAAGTGATAACCGCCTATACTTTTTAACGCGACAATTTTGCCTTGATTCAAATACGCGACAACCGTTGCTACAACATCAACATCGCCTTGCGAGACCACGCGCCCGCCGACAGTTGAACAAAATACTTCAGGCCCGCATACGCGACAGCTTATTGGTTGAGCATGAAAGCGCCTATCAGTTGGCGATTGATATTCTTTACGACATAACTCACACATTGGAAATGCTGACATACTCATGTTCTTTCTGTCGTATGGCATTGCTCGCAGCATAGAAAATCGTGGACCACATTTACTGCAAGCGATAAAGCTATAGGTGCCACGTCGGTTAGTATTTGACAGTAACTCAGCTTTACACGCTCCACACAAATAGACATCTTTGGGGATTGATATCGCCCCGCACGCTATATCATGACCGCTTTCTTTTATCGTGAACGAGTCTACATTACTCAGTTTAACCTGCTTTTTTTCCAGCAAGGATATGGAAACTAGCGACCCATTGTTCAGTAAGTCGAATACAAATTGTTCAACGTCTAGCTCAGTGCCTTCAGCGTGTATTCGCACACATCCACAGTCGTTTTGTACCCAACCAACAATACTTTTTTCATACGCTAAGCAGTAAACTAACGGTCTGAACCCAACCCCCTGGATGACTCCAGTAATGTTCAACTCATAGGCGATAGTTTTACTCTTATTCGTATTGGCAACATATGTGCGGGCAGTTGTCATCACTTCATCTCCACCTTTAGCGTATTCCCCTTTTTGATAACATTTGTTATCGAGCGCTCACCAGAGCTATACCAAATTCGGCAAGCCCCCTCATCAGACACCATACATGCGCCTTTAGGGGATGCTGGTTTGCATTCCTGACCAAAAAACGGGCACGCATCAGGTGCCATTTTTCCGAGGATCACTTTTTCACAGGGCGATGTGGTTTCAGGAACGTTTTGCGCACATTGCGAAGGGAAATCGACTGGCGCATAATCGTTTGTGGCGTCTAGGTGCGATAGTCTCGAAGCAAAGGAAAATCCAGAACCAGGAATAACACCAATTCCTCGCCAATGTGCGTCAACGATAGTGAACGCTTTATTGATTATTGCTTTAGCTGCTGCATTGCCGTTTTGCTTTACCACTTCGGGATAGCGGTTACTCAGTGTGACGACTTTATTTGAACAATTACCGAGCAGCGTTTGGAGCGACAACAGCAAACTTTCTGGATGAAAACCAGCAATACTGACAGGCAAATTATGATGGTCGATTGCAAACTGCCATTCTTCACTACCCATAATTGTCGCAACGTGGCCTGGCGCAATCAGTGCATCAAAAGTATTCGGTTGACTCTCAAGCACATGGGCAACTGCTGGCCAAGTAAGTCGTCCAGACAATAATACTTTAAAGTTATTGGGTAAATCATTAAGCAGTGTTGCTGCAATCGGTGCCATAGTCGTTTCAAAACCAACAGCAAAAAACACAATAACCTTACGAGGTTCTTCCAATGCTATAGATACCGCTTCTTGAGGAGAAGATATCGGACGGATATCGGCCCCTTGATTTTTTGCGTCTATCAATGAGCTACAGCCACCCATTTCGTGTTCGACTGGGACGCGGAGCATGTCACCAAAACTAACGATAACGACATTTTCGTTAATGGCTAAGTGTATCGCGTATGCAATATCCTCTTCGGGGCAAATACAAACGGGGCACCCTGGCCCAGGTATCAGATGAATATTGTGCTGAAACAACGTTCTAAATCCAGCGCGCGTAATCGCACGCTCATGGCCACCGCAAACATTAAGAATACGAAACGGTTTTGAAAGCGAGGTATTCTTAATGTCTCTTAGCAACGATTCAACACTGTACATAAGACTTTAGACTCCGCTATTTTGTAACGACTGAGACTGATGAGCTGTAATGGCGTGCGTAAAATAAGAAAACCAACGCTCTAGATGTTGACTTTTCAATGAAGACACTTCGAGAACGGGCGCATCGTTGCCCACTTTACGAAATGATTCAATCGCGCGAGGTACATTGAATTCATCGTGAAATTGCAAGTAATCGGTCTTAGAAATAAGCATGACGTCCGCGGCACGAAACATCACTGGGTACTTTTCAGGCTTATCATCACCTTCTGGTACGGACAGCAAAATAATGTTTAAGTGCTGTCCTAAATCAAAACACGCTGGACAAATCAAATTGCCAACATTCTCTATAAACAAAACGTCTAGTTTTTGTAAGCTAAATCTTCCAAGTACCTTTTGCACCATACTGGCGTCCAAGTGACACCCTTGGCCCGTGGCGATTTGCTCCGCCTGCACACCATGACGTCTAATTCTATTTGCGTCATTTTCAGTTTCGAGGTCGCCTTCAATCACCGCCATCGCGTATTGCGACTTAAGCGCACGTATCGTTTCTTCGAGTAGCCTGGTTTTTCCACTGCCTGGGGATGACATCAAATTAATCACTAGTACATTATGTGCGTCAAATAAAGCACGGTTTGCTATCGCTTGGTTGTCATTGTTGCTTTTTAAATTTGCGTGAACCTCAACGATATTTGCTGATGGCTTGTCAGTTTTCTCTGATTTTACTTGCGTTTCGCAACCACAGTTACCGCACATGTTTTCTCTCCTTTGATTCTGTAAAATTGTCAGGTGCGATAAACTCTATTCGTTGCAATATAAATTCATCGCCCTCAATGAGGTCGGTTTGCCAAGCACCGCAACTTGCACATAGGATGCTATTCACCGAAACTCGGCTGAATTCGCCACACAATTTACAGCGTATCTTGATAGCGCTTGTGTCAATTCTAAGCGTTGCCTGATCGCCAATGGTGTGAGTTCTACACGCCAAGAACGCATGGTGCAGCAAGTCAGGCTCAACACCTGACAGTGGGCCGACTTTGACGTGAACCAGACTGACAGACTTATTCATGTTTGCTCGCTGGTGAACAGCGACTGTGTCAAGCAAGCTATAGCAAAGACTAATTTCATGCATCGTAAGCAATGACCTGATCGAGCATCTCCCATGTCACCTGCGCTTCATCATAGGTGATCACTTGGAGAGCATAACCAACATGTACCATCACATAGTCGCCAACTTTGACCTCTAGCCCTTGCACTAAATGTAAACTCACCTCGCGAGAGACACCTTTCGCTTCACACGTTGCGTTAAAGCCTTTAATTGCAATGACTTTCATGGGGATAGCGAGACACATTACTGTTTTACCCGTTGATAGGGCCTACTTGCTCTAGCTCGATAAATAAACAGCGCAACGGTGACAAGCACGATTGTTGACACCAGCGATCCCAAAAGTAGTGAATGATCGCCTTGATGACCCGGGTGCGCATAACTAACGGGTGAACCTACCACCAGGTAAAAAAAGGCAATTAAAGAAGTAACTGACTTTCTAATACTATTTTTGATTTTCATAATATTCCTCAAGTAAGGTTAACGAACTTTTAGACGCAAACGCTCTTCCCCTGTTTCGTCCATTACGTGCACGGCACATGCTAAGCAGGGGTCAAAACTATGAAGTGTTCGCAAAATCTCTAAAGGTTGGTCAGGATCATGTAGCGTATGTTTATCTTGCAGAGCGGCTTCATAAGCACCTGCCTGTGAGTTGGGATCTCGAGGTCCAGCGTTCCATGTCGTAGGCACGACACATTGGTAATTCTCAATTTTGCCATTTTGCATGACCAACCAATGCCCCAACGCGCCACGAGGCGCTTCCATCACGCCTACCCCCTGGCCTTTAATTGGCCAATTGGTAGGGTCAAAATACAGAGGGTTAAACGTATCGGTATCGCCCTTTGCGATATTATCCAATAGTTGGTCATACCAAGACTGTAGCTGGTTAACCACAATTTTTGTTTCCACTGCTCTGGCGAGCGTCCTACCGAGTGTGGAGAAAAGTGCAGAGGTCTCTAAATCCAAGATAGAAAGAGATCGATTAACGATGTCTTGCGCAGCGGCATCTTTTTTAGCATACATCATTAGCACGCGAGCCAGCGGTCCCACCTCCATCGCATGGCCTTTCCAACGCGGACTTTTCAACCATGAATATTCAGCCCCTACATTTAGGTGCTTGTAAGGCGGTTTCGGACCAGTATACTCGAGTGTTGTTTGTCCATTAAAAGGGTGTAAACCACTTGCGTTCCCTCCACTATATCGATACCAGGAGGAAGAGACGAATTCTTGAATTTCAGAGGGATCATCTAGATCAAGGTCATGCACTTTACTCAAGTCTCGACCAAGTATTGCACCTCGTGGAAACAAGAAAGAATCAGGGTCATCCATTGATGTCATAGGTAAGTCTCCATAGGTAAGAAAGTTACCCAGCCCTTCCCCTCGTGTCCCCCACTCTTTGTAATAACCCGCAATCGCCACAATATCGGGGTAATACACCTGATCGACAAAGCTCTTCATTTGCGTGATAGCATCTTGTAGTTGCACTAATCGACTCGTGTTAATACCCGTTGACGCATTGAGATTAATCGGTGAAGGCACGCCGCCAACGACAAAATTAGGATGAGGGTTTTTCCCTCCAAATATGGTGTGAACTTTTACAACTTCACGCTGCCACGTTAGCGCATCTAAATAATGTGCTAATGCCATCAAGTTAACTTCAGGTGGCAGTTTATAGCCAGGATGCCCCCAATACGCGTTACTGAATATCCCTAGCTGCCCAGACTCAACCAGCGTTTTGACTTTTTGCTTCACATCTTTGAAATATCCCGGCGATGAACGAGGATAATCACTCAATTGACCGGCGAGCGTAGCGGTTCTCGTTGGATCTGCATCTAGTGCAGAAACAACGTCAACCCAATCTAGGGCATGCAAGTGATAAAAATGCATCACGTGATCATGCACATATTGGGTTGCAATCATGATGTTTCTTATCAGTTGTGCATTTTGAGGGATAGCCATTTCTGCTTCACTCAGTACGCCTATTGAAGTACGTGACTGTCGGTGCCCTTTTTTACCATGTTGCATCGGTCCTTTTGGCATAGATGTCATGGAGGGCTTTCCAATGGCAACCCCTAATTTTGCGTTTGACCGCCAAGCTTTTCTAATTGCATCTTCGACAGCACGCACCGATGCCATACCATGCACCAGCGTGCAGACGCCACAGATACGTTGCGCAAAAGCCCAAGCGTCACGCGGATCTCTGCCTTGTAAAATCAGTTCAATTCCCCGAACAGACGTGCCTGATGAGAACGCCTGTTTGATGGTATTCCCATCCATTTCAGCTTCTATTCGAAGATGCCCTTCAATTCGAGTGATAGGATCGACGACTAACCGGTTGTTACTTGCTGTATTTTCCATGAGCCTTGCCTATTATCTTATGAGTTTTTCCCAGCATGCTTCTGTGCACCTTTGCCGGGTTTGGATTTGTACCACTCCCATGGACCCAAGGCTTGGTAAAAGCTGCTTTTATCCCAGAAATCGGGCTCAGAGCAACCAAGACACGGATGGCCAGATTCGATAGGAAAACTCGTGCCTTGATTCCATTTAACCGTTGCACATGCGTTAAAGGTTTCGGGCCCTTTACAACCAAGTTCGAACAAACACCACCCATTTTTTGCCCCCTCATCATCAAACGATTTTGCAAATTTACGTTGTTCAAAAAATGGGCGTCGATAACATCTGTCATGGATGCTTTCACCAAAAAAAGCGAGTGGGCGTTGTAATTCGTCGAGATCAGGGAAACGCTTAAACGTCAGGTAATGAACCAACACAGCTGTAATCGCGATAGGCAGTGGCGGACAGCCTGAAATGTTTACGATTGGCTTGTCTGTAATAATGTCGCTTACTGCCACTGCCCCCGTCGGATTTGGGTTTGCTTTAGGGATCCCGCCAAAAGACGCGCAGGTACCGATGGCAATAATACCCGCAGCATCTTTTGCCGATTCTCTCAGCATATCGACATTACTCATGCCACTGATCGTTGAGTATCCTGGGTTACCCACCGGAACCGAACCATCAACCAACAACAAATATTGCCCTTTGTGCGCGTTCATCGCCGCACGCCTAGCGTCTTCAGCTTGCTCTCCCGCAGCAGCCATTATCGTATGCTGATAATCCAACGAAATATGATCGAAAATAAGGCTTTCCAATGTGGGAGCATGAGAGCGCAATATTGCTTCGGTACACCCTGTGCACTCTTGAAAGGGCAACCAAATCACAGAGGGTCTTCTCGCATTGCCAAGGGCAGTCGCCAAATCGGCAACAGCGCTTTGCGGCAATGCCAGTAAAGACGCCGTTGTAGCGCAAAACTTAAGAAATGTGCGTCTTGAGATACCGGACGCTTGTAACTGCTTGTTTAATGTTGGTAGCGCCATTTCAATCCTCCTTAGCCGTTTCATCAGAAGATTGATGAGACAACGAATGGATGTCAGACACTATATTGCTGAGCGATAACACCATATCTTCTGGCTGAGATTTTATGATTGGTGGACAGGTACAGATATGAACGTATTTGCCCATGATCTCCACATCTTCGTTATAGTGAATTTCAAGCCAAACGCCTGCGTAGCGTGATTCGATTAGCACCGTATCACCCAGCGCCTGAATATCAGCTTTAACCTCTCCATGCCCAAGAAAAGCTTCTAACTGCGCTTCTTCGCTAGCGCTTAAAGGCAATCGTCGCAGATCAATCGTGGTTTGTTCTTGTCGTTCAATTAACTGAGACAACGCATGACGTATCTGATGCAAAAGCGGCATTACGTTGCCCGTTTTATCAGCATTTGATGTCATAAAAATGAGTTCTTCGGTCATCGTGCCTCCTTTTGGGTTGCCGGTTTATAGGTCTGAACGTTGTCGCCTGATAAGCAAGCAAATGCGATATCCATGATCGATGATAGCGCTGCATTTACCTTTGGACTCAAAGAGGTTCCCCACTCAATCGCCTCCGGCTCTACGCCAATTAACGTCACCGCAGAAGGTTTTGAATATAACGTTTGGCTGGTCAACAATGTGTCGCGTAACGTGATCTGGTGAACGGAATGGGTCGTCGCTTGCTGAAACTGATCCGCAATTGCCTCGTTCTCAAACACTCTCACCGTGCCAGGCGGACAGCGCATATAAGCCGCGTCGATGACTATCGTATGATCGGAACTCGCAACCCACTCCAAAAGTTCATAGCTCAGTGTCCCAGCGTCAATGCAAGATACATTTGAATAAGACTTTAGCAGGGGTTGCATAGCACGAACCGCGTGCACACCAACGCCATCATCTCGCTGCAATAGATTTCCAACACCAATGATAGCGTAGCGCTTAGCCGCGTTTTTGATTTGGTCAATTGGTGGTGTAGTTTCTACTGATAGCATCGGTATTTTCCTTATTAGCTATGAGGTGCTGGAATTGACCAGCCAATCACAAAGAATAAACAGAGAACGATCACCGATAGACCAAGTAATTTTGTTGACCTAATGCGTTGACCTGTGCTTTGACGCATCACGAGTTTGACCGCGATTATTGTTTGGATCAGGTAATAAAGTGCAAACCCTTTTGAAGCGAGATTAATAATTTCAAATACGTTGGATGACCAAACTAATATACCTGCGATGGCGATGACTAAAACGTAGTAAAATTGCGGGGAGATAGGTAAATGGAAAAGCTCTTTTAAGAGGCCTCCGCCACCGATAGTATCGGCTAATGCTGCACTTAATTGACTTGCCGTGGCGGCAACCAGTAATAAAATCGGCAATACCCATATTGCTTGCCCTAGGGTGTAGCTAATCGTTGTTTCGTTTAATTCCGTGATCGGAAAATCCAGAAAAATAGGACACGTTAGACCGATAAAAACAACATAGAGAAAAATAGCGATCCACTGAGCATAACGACTCGCTTTAATGCGCTGTTCTGGCGTGTAGTTATTCCCCATAAAACGGGTTGTCTCGAACCCTTGCGTTACCATGAGCATGCCTGCGAGCATGCTAACAGTTTCAAAATGGCTCAATGCCTGTATCGCTTCATGTTGAAACCAAGCACTTTGTACTTGTATGTCGTAGGTTGCCAGCGCTGCGAGCACACCTACTATAATAGCCAACTTTATTGTCACGGCGAATAGCTCAATGGTCTCTAGCCCCCTAGCACCACGGAGCCAAGCGACCACCGTAATGATGACAAGCAACCCACTGGTAAACAGTTTGATGTACGTCGTATCAGAGATTGATAAACGATCAAAAACAAACGCTGCAAACAAACTAATATAAAACGCCACGGAAATGGCATATGCCGCACCAAGCGCCCATTGACTTGCTTTTTCAAGCGTCACAATACTGCTTTGTTGATTGCTAGCTAGCTCAGGTTCTGCATGGCGTATATTGAAGCGAATAACCGACCCCAGCGCATATGCCAGAATGGACAACAACACTATTCCAAGCAGAGCCCATTTCCCCATTACCGAATGCAGCAGTGGTGCAATGATCAAAAAGCCGCTACCAATAATGGAAGCCAACGGTGTGACTGTTGCCCGCCATTGGACAGATTGTCGTAAGCGAGGCAGAAACAATACTATTGCGATCAGCACCGAGGTTGCGAGCGCAATGGAATTTGTGATCACAGTTTGTACCCCTTAATGGTGTTTATACCATCCGGCACGCTTAATATCGTTCCAGGACGTAGATTGATGACAGGCATAGCATTCCTCAACTTTAGCTTTAGGCTCGCCTGCCACTTTGGCGGAAATCATTTTAAAATGCTGCATATAGTGACTGGGCGGCGCTTCATGACATTGATTGCAATCACGTGATTGACTCGACGGGTGAATAAACTTTGGCAGTGACCATTTGTCTGTGCTGTGACACTGCACGCAATCCTCTCCAAATAGACCTAAATGGCGATCATCGTTGCTGTGACATTGCGTACAATTTAGTAAGGCTTCTTTATCACTGACCTCAGGGTGCACAAACAAGGGATCAGGAGTTTGTTTATTCGCTAGTATGTTCTCCAAAAACGCCATGGTGGCAGCGCCCTCGTCAAACGGGACATTTGGGTTGGGGAGCATATTGAAACCAATGTCAACTAACGCTATATGGCTCATGAGCGAAATATTGGCCGATTCACCTTTGTGCTCTACATGGCAACTTGCACATTCTTTGATGTCGGTATGAAATGCAGTGGGTTGACGCGCTACGATATGCGTATCATTTGCATGACACGCCACACATTTGTCACGCTCAACGCCCTTCACCGGTGTGTGACAACTCAAACAGTCATCCGCGAGAAAGGCATGTGCCTTACTGAGTGAACCGGGTTCAACCATTTTTTCCCATGGAATTTGTGCGCTATCTTCAGGCATATGAATGAAATGACTGACGCCAAAGCCAGCAGCAACTAAGCCAAGAACGATTATTATCCATTTCATCATAACCAGCGCAGTCCAAAGTAAACTTCACTGAAAATGTGAAAAAACAGGACTACATAAAGTGTCATTGAAATCACGATGTGAAATTTTAACCAACGAGCAAACCACACCTTCGCGGTGTCATGAATGAGAATGCTGTACTCAACATCGGAAATTGTATCAATGATGGACAGAACCTGGCTTTCTTGTTTGAACAATTTACTTTGTGCTGAAGTAGGCACATTTAACGTAATGTAAGGAATATGTCGTGCGGATGTTTGGGCAAACGTCGAATATCTGACATCACAGACTGCGTCTTTCAACGCCTGTTTTGCGTTAGAAAGCGCAACGTGGAGTTCATTTACTTGGCGTTTTTTCTCTTTCACATTCGATGAAATAAGACCGAGTACATATCGACCCACAAACCCACTGATCACAACGACCATCATAAAGATAACTAGCGAAACTCCAGTAGCACTATCAAAACGATGGGCGCTATGGATCAGCGCTAGAATAGGCCCCAGCACACCAGCATAGATATGTATACGCAGGAGCGTTGGCATAGCGATGTGCTTCGTCACGACTTTCTTAAGTGATTTGTTACGCTTAATGATCATGTATACCAATGGGATAAGCATTAATACCGAAGCGCTTAAACCCACGCCAAATCCAATAAAACTGCCTGGGAATGCTGGGTCTCTATGCCATACAAAACCGAGCCATAGCAGGATCATTAGGACAACCAAGCTGCTTACAATTGTGCGCTCTTGAGAATTCATTAAGCCTCAACCTCCACATCAGATTTAGGGATAGCTTGGCACGCCAGAATATACCCACTGATCTTATCTTCAGGTTCCAGCCCATCATCAACCTCCATATCGACGTCACCACGTAGCAGTTTCACCTTACAACTCCCGCACGAACCCGCTCTGCATGAATTCTCTATATCTACATCGAGTCCATCAGCGACGTCTAATACGGTCTCATCCGGACCCGCGTGGGCTTCGACGTCTGAAAGACTAAACCGTACTTGTCTGTTGTTGCCTGCGTTGGTGTTAGTGGCTAATTGAGGTTTAACGGGGGCGGGCTTTGGTTTAGCAGCCCCAAACGCTTCGGTTTTAATATGCGTGTCAGGCATACCCAATTCGGCTAGCATTTTTTTCGTTGCATCCATCATTGCAGGAGGACCACAAATATGCGCAGTTTTTGAGGCAATATCTGGCACAAATTCGTTTATCATTGCGGATGAGAAGCGGCCTTGGGGACCCATCCAGGATGTACCCTCTGCTTGAGTCATACTGACCAGTACTTTTAACCGAGGGTGACGTGCTTGCAGATATTTTAATTCCTGCTCAAAAATAAAGTCGTTGGACGTTCGCGTACAAAACAGAAAATAAATATCTCCGTCCCAGCACGTCGTCGTTAAGTAGCGGACAGCGCTCATCATCGGTGTGATCCCCACTCCCCCAGAAATCAACACAACGCTGTTTGCACCATGACCATTGAAATAAAATTTACCGCCGGGGGCTTTAATTGAAAGCGTATTTCCTACCTCAACCGCATCATGCATATAACGAGAAACCACACCGAACTCCTCTCGTTTTATCGTAACTTCAAAGTAATACTGTTCAGTGGGCGATGATGCAATGGTGTATGAGCGCTTAACTGGCTTTTCAAAACCATCGATGTTCAGTGTGAACGTGACAAATTGACCTGGTTCGAAATCAAATGGAATGGTTTTTCCATCTGGGCTGGCTAGACGTAACGTTTTAACATCATGGGTTTCATTAAAAATCGCGGTTACTACCATACCGCCACTAAACGTGCCCTTGCGCGATGAGGCAGTGGATGACAATGCTGGCTCGCTACTTTGCGCAGGTGCCGAAGCATGCTGCTGGGCAGCCGGATTAGATTCGACAACAGAGGAAACTTTTGTCGTTGGCGCAGATGTGCTTGCGGTGTCAGTAGACTTAAGCTCTTCGAGCAGCGCGGCAGCTCTGCGCATCTTAAATCCATACACATACACCATAACAATTGTAAATATGAGTAAAACGAGCATCACTGCGCTGTGAAACGGTGTCATACCAAATAGGGTTGAAGTACCTTTTTCCGGCGCACTGGGAAGCAAATTCATTTGTGACTTGAACCAGGTTAATGCCACTCTTCGTGGTTCTTGCCCGTCTTGTATGGCACGTTTCGCAGCAAGACCACTGTCAAAATGGGCTATACCCTCTTTAACTGTTTCAACAGCCATTTGCATTTGGGAATAGTCATCAGTGGCAGCTGCGCGGGCAAGCCAATCAAAACCTGTAGCAAGTTGCTCACTTCCTTGTTGCATTCTTGCGGTTGCTTTAATCAGAACAGTCTCTCTTTGTTCGGGTGTAGCTGAATGCATGCGCATTAGCGTGGGATAGAGATCTTTAGGTTTGGGTGCACCCATTTTCTCCATCATTTTATCCATGCCTTTTGCCATACCGGGTCCCATCATGGCGTCAGCATTGCCCAGCGGTCCTTTACCTTGTGTAGCAGTCGGCAAAACATCCGTATTAGCGTTGACAGTGGGATCATTGGTAGCTTCAGGATGGTGGCTCGCATGCTCACTATCCTCTGGCTGTTGCTGTGCGTAACTGCTCGTCGTTGCGAATAACAGCATAACGTTCAAAATGACGGCGTAACGCAGAAAAAATGATGTGTGTGGCCACCACATGCTCATAACTCACCTGTTTGTTCGGCCATCCACAGGCTATTTATCTTAGCGATCTGAGAGGGCGTTAATACTGATACCGCTTTCCCTACCGATGTAATAAACTGCAACCGCAAGGCGCTGTTTGTGGCTTCTATTTCAGCAATGGTGTCTTTGATATTGTCGTATTGAGGTAGCCCCTGAGCGGTCAATTCCCACAACGATGCTTCTAACGCACTTCGCTGCAGCGTAAAGCTTTGTTGAGTAGACTCCCATTCAGTTCGGATCGTGAGAAGCGTTTGGTACTGACCATCGGTCAATTCGAGTGTCTCTTTGTGGTTTAAGAAAAAAGCTTGCTCTCCAACGTGGTATAAATGCAGCGCTCCACTGACACCGGGTAAGCTTTCATTTAATGGAGAACCAGATATCTGTGTTTTATTTTGTTCAGGTGGTGTACCCATCATTGAGCTGTTTTTCATCATCATTTTGCACATCATTCCCATGCACGATTTCCCGCGCATTGGCATCATGCCTTTATTCTTACTCTTTCCCATTTTCATTGTGTTTGTTGCTGAAAGTGGCATTGATGATGTATTGAGTGAAACACTGGTATCACTCGGATTTACACTCTCATTGCTTTTTGGCTGGGTCGCTAATGAATTGTCTAACGAGCGCAAAGCGGTTTGGATTTTAGCGAAGTCATCAACGTTTAACTCAGGCTGAGTTTCTTTAGTTTCTGATGAATTGTTTTTTTTGTCTGGCTCAGTACTTTGTGGTACTGCTGAGCACGCGGTTGTGAATAAGACACTCACTAATACCAGCGTCACAATAACCGCTATACGGTAGGGTTGGTGATAAACTCTATTATTCACAACGGCATACTCCTAATTAAAATATTAATCAAAAACCACGGTCAAACTCGACCATGTCATAACGCGTAATTTCGCCATCCAGCACAATAGCTTCCGCGAAGTGCTTATCCTTAGTTTTTCCAAGACGAATTTTCCCAACGAACTCTCGTGAATAGCTGTTTTCACCTTCTGAGATTGCTGTAGGGTCGTAGACAGTTCTATAGACATTAAAAACTTGATGTTCCTTCAAACCATCCGTATCAGATACACATACCACTGCTTGCTTATCATCGACTGTAACAACTTGCCCACTCATGATGTAGTCGTGATAAACCTGGCTTGCGCATCCTCCGAGGAGTCCAACTGACAAGACTACAATTGAAAAAAACTTAATTAATTTATTCATGTAAAACTCCTGTGATTATTGAAATAAGCGAGACAGCAGGTCACCTCCTGCCTCGTAACGTGGTGATTAGCTCTATTTGTGTTTATGTATTGGTTTAGACTTTTCAGCGGTGTGCCCCATCATTTGGCTCATCATGTCTTCCATCATCGACATACGCTGTTCCATCATTTTCATTTTGTCTTCGGTGGACATATCAGTGTGTTTGTGTTTCATTCCTTTTCCCGCTTTCATCCCCATCGAGTCGCTTCCTTCCATCATGCCCATCATGTCTTGCATCTTTTGGGCATGCTCATGCAACATGGCTTCGCGCTTCTCCGGATCCGATTCACTCTTAACGGCATCCAATACTGCGCGCATTTCTTCCATATGCGTCTGCATCTTTTGCATCATCTGACCATCCATCATCGGCATATCAGATTTGTCAGTCTGTTGATATGCAAAAGAAGTCGCTATTGGCGCAACGACTAAAGCACTGGCCAGTAATAGTGAAGTAAGCTTTTTCATAAGATTGTTTCCTTTGATTATGCTCAGTTGAGCGTTTTAGGTTTAAAGTTTACGTCTTGTCACCTTAATCTAATGTCTTAGACTCAGGTCAATAGGCTATATGGACGATAAAAACTCAGCTAAAGCTTCAAGCTCATCATCTGTAATCGGCATTTGCGGCATTGCGGACGACGAGTTATTAAATTGAGGCTCCTTAACTTTGCGCAAAAAGAATGCCCTGCCTTTTTCGCTAATAACATTATCCAGCGATGGACCGAGTGTTCCGCCTGCGCCTTGCACTTGATGACACCCCTGACAACCATATCGAGTGAGTACGTCACGTGGATTGACTGTTAATGATTTAGCCAGAGTCACCTCTACCGGTTGAGCAGGACTAGAAGCTATTTCCATGAATTCAAGAATGGCTTATACTTCGCTGCCGGTTAAATGCGCTTTTTCGCGCATGTGTGGCATGATCACTCTCCACTCACTGATAGAAAACTCACGCACAGGCCTACTGTTATGACAACGCGCACAGTTGTTATTAATTAACTCTGCGCCAGAAAGTGTGGTTTCATCGTCTGCCAAGTTCGGTAACGAAATAAATGTGATTAGTGCACATATAATTAATTTCTTGTTCATGATATCCCCTAGAATCCATAGCTGAATTGCACAGCAAACCGTGTATCATCAGGGCCTTCAACTACGTCTGTATCTTCATAGCCCACCTTAATAACTGAACGAGGGTCCAACCAATAGTTGACACCTACCATCCAGCGCTCCGCTTCTTCAATTTTATTGGTTTCAGCATATTCAAGGACCAATTCAGTACTACCTAGGGATTGAAAAGCATGCCCAACGAAGAAAGTACCTTGTAAAAACCATCCATTGCGTGAAAATGAGTCAATAGTTTGCTCATGATCTCGCTCAACAAATGAGTCCGTTTCAGTTTTAATATACTCGCCTCTGATGATGGCGTGAGTACTAATAAAGTTGATATCAAACCCATTGGCTGTGATATCTAGTTGTCCTTGTTCGTCGTAGGCACCTTAATAAAATGTTTATGTATTTAATCGTAGTGATTTCATTTCAACTGTAGTTGATTCAGATCAAAGCATCACAACGAATCGATTACGGTTTGATTACATTTCTGTAATCAAATCATTAACTTTATTTATCCATTCAAGGACTTTACTTATGCTGAAGCTATCAAACATATAAGTGAGCTTTCACTCTTCTACGAAATAGGCTTTTAAGATGTTGTATCAACAGACAGCACTAATATCAGGCGCTAGCTCTGGTATAGGACTTGCGCTTACAAAAGAGCTTCTACTCTCCTACCCTTTTATCCAGATCGTAGCACTTTGTAGAAATCCAGAAACTTTACAACAGCTTAAAAGGTCTTATGGGGATAGGGTCAGAATCGAGTGTATCGATTTCACTAATAGGGATTGTATTAAAAGCCTTCAAAACGTTGTCAATCAGCATACTCACTTTAGCTACCTGATCCATTGCGCAGGTGTTGTCATGCCATTTGGAGATATTAGCAACGTCGCCCCTGATGAGTGGGAGGCAACCCAATGGATAAATGTCGAAGTACCTCGCCTTTTAACGCAGATATGCTTAAAAAAATTTAGTCATAGCCGCGTGATGTTTTTAACCAGTGATTTGCCAGTACAACCCGTTGCTGGCGCCTCAGCTTATTGTGTGAGCAAAGCATCATTAAATATGCTGTGCCAGTGTTTTCAACTTGAAGTCGATAACGATATTGCTGTTTTTACAACTGTGGCTCCTGGAAACGTCGACACCAAAATGCAGGAAACGATAAGGCAAGCCTCAAATCGAGTTTTGCCTGCATCGGAGTTAATGCGCAGTATGTTTTCGGCAAACAAGCTTTTACCTCCCCGATTAGTTGCACAATATCTGCGACAATTGCTAAGCGATGTCACGCCAAACACTTTTGGAAGTCGTAGTTGGAATTTACTAGAGAGTATTGTTGAAGTTTCACCTGCAAAACAGACAAAAACTGATTCAATTGACACGCGTGCTACTGAAACAAGCCTGGTAGAACTGGCAAGTCTTGTTGGCGGCGCATTCTGGTCACCGGGTAGTGCAGAATATGAAGAAAACAGGAAAGTATTCAATCAAGGTGTTTCGCGTTTTCCGTTAGTAATTATTCAACCTAAGACAAAGACCGATATTATACACATTGTCAAATGTGCAAAGCAGTTGCGCTTATCCATTACAATTAAGGGTCAAGGGCATGGTGTAAGTGGCATGTCGGTCCTTAACAATGCAATTGTAATTGATATGTCGATGTTTAAAACAACTGTACTGAATGTTGATAAGAGCTCAGTAAACGTCGGCGCAGGCGTCAAAAATAGTGAATTGGACCATTTTCTAGCGCAACACAATAAAGTGGTTCCTTTGGGTACCTGTCCCGATGTTGGTGTTGTCGGCGCAACATTGGGAGGGGGGATCGGTTTTTTGTCCAGAAAGCTTGGTTTGAGTTGCTACAATGTGCTCGCGTTTGGATTGATAACTGCTGACGGTAAAGTAAGACAAGTGACAGAATCCCAACATGCGGAGTTATTTTGGGCATTAAAAGGGTGTGGCCATGGTCAATTTGGCGTTGTGACCGATATCACGTTTAAATTACACGATGCCCCCCAAAATATTGATGGCCGAATACTCGAGTGGCCATTATGTCACGCACGATCTATTCTTAGGCAATATAGCAAAACAGTGCTCAGTGATAACAGATCGGTTTTTCTATATGCATATCTCTCGCGATCGATGGAAGATAAAGCTCGAATTTCGATAATGGGGTTTAGTGAGGACTCGGTGCAGGGTTTGGATTCTGTAGCCAAATGGCAAGACGGTGCCAAATTGTTAAGTAGGCGGTCGCAATACGTTGAATGCCAATCCAATGACTACGATAGTGATCTGAGTTTGTATTGGCGAAATGGCATAATTGAAGGCGAGCTATCAGACGAATTCATTGAAACACTTTTATCGTGTTACCGAGCTTGTCCGGGAAATTCAGGTGGATTTATGCTAGACCCGCTTTGTGGCGCTATTCAGGATGTAAACGCTGACGATTCGGCATTTATTCACCGCAACGCTTCTTTCGTCTGTAGTATCACAGGGATCACTCAAGCTGAATGTGACGATACTGAAGTTATCGATTGGGTGAATAAATCTTTCGATTTGCTATTACCGTTTTTTAATGGTCATTCTTACCAAAATTATGACATGGGGAATGGGTCGTCACTTGCTCTTTACTACGGCCAACACACAGCTCGTTTGAAATTATTAAAACAACAATACGATCCTACTGGTCTGTTTATGAGCTCTCTTCTGCGCCCTGACTAAAAAACTTTTAGTCATTGCTGTGACGATTTCGATATTGTGAACGTATGTTCTACCCATATTGAATTGGCATTGTGGTTACTTGTAACAAGGAAATAGTTTATGAAAAGATGGATATGTTTGTTTCTTGTGATGTCATCATCGCTCGCACATCCAAATGATCGTGAGCATGGCGATTTTTACAGAGGATTAACTGGTCTTAAAGCACAAATTGATGAAATTAATCGTGACTTGATTTTGCTGGAAAATGCCACCCTTTCGAGTTCAGAAGTCAACAGGCGACTGGCTCGGATTGAGCAACAAATTGATGACGCAAATAAGAAAATTTCAGAGGCTTCTGACGCAGAGTTACGTGAGTTGAGTGCTCAAGAGTTAGAGCAGGTAAAGCGGTCTTTGCAGGTTCTCAACATGTAAGACATTCGAATGCAATTGCAACCCCATTTAAATCAACTGCATAAATCGACTAAATCTGAAACACTACTCGCTTCTTGGATGAACCATGTTCAAAGTTCGCGAACGAAGGCAGTTAAAGATGAAGCTGAAAGCGACTTAGTTGCCTTGAGAGAAGCAACGGATCGTGAACTGATAGAACTACAAATGAACACGCAGCGGCAAATTAATTCACTGACTGAGAGGCACGAAAACGATATTGTTCGCCTCACTCAAGACCATAAGGAAGAAGTAAGGCGTCTTGAGCAATTAAATTTAGACAAGGTTCAATATGCAGAGACAGCATTTGAAAATCTAATGGGAGAAACAGAAACACAAAATGGGCTGATATTTAAAAACCTCGCGGTCTCCATATATCTTCGCCGGTTCTTAGTGGAAGATGGTTACGATCGGTTTTTTAACGACTTAACGCTTACTTCAATTGATGAAACAGCAACGGTTCGGTGTGATCCAAGCATATTAAGAGAAGTGATTTCAATTCAAGAGCACGCAATTTTACGGTTTGAAAAAGTCAAAAACAAGCTAGAAGATGCTAAAATGCTGTATTACGAAGCATTACTAGATCTTGCATTTTATGAGGCTGAAATGTCGCGGTTTGGTATATTGAATGTCGATGCGACGCAACGGATCAATGAAAACCTTGTTGCTTTTGAGCAGAATTTACTCTTTTGGTTAAACGAAGCGAATACAAAACACCAGAGCGGTTACCGCGTTTCATTTTTCGCGTAATCTGCATGGTAGACAGCTTGGTTTTTATCAGGGGATGTTTGAGACTTCATGAAATTTTTGAATAACAACCCGCTAAAGCCGAAATGTTATCACAAGTGTCTGCATTGCTGGTAGAAAACGATATGGCTACTGTAAGACAAATAACTGACGTAATAGAGTCAAGAGAATGCAACTCTTTGTGGTCAAAATACACCAACTTCAAAGAAGAACGACCAAAACTGTTTGAGTATTAACGGTAGTCTGGGTTTGTTGGCACTAAAAGCACAATCTTCTCCGAATTAATCTTGCGTTGCTGTAAACACATTAGCGTTGATATCGAGAGTGTATCGACACACGCATTTGCGCGCAAGCGCATATGCGTGTATCAAGCATTACTCTGCTGCCTTGACTCTCCCCCCCCCCCCAAAAAAAAATGTGCATATCTCATCGTAATTTTATGTCTGCGGCAGCATAGCGGATATTAATTACTGAAGGTGATTTATGGCAAAGTAAAAGGTGCATAGTTACACCGATGAGCTAAACCAATAGATAGTACCAAACAGCGCAAAAAAGATAGGTTGATGCAATATGTAAACCGCTAAACTATGCCGTCCGAGAAGAGTCAAGTTATTCGGGATATTCCATTTTGCAAACGGATCAAATCCGCTTTTCAAAACGTGCCCTATCGCAATACCAAACAATACAACACCTATCCATGGAAAAATCGCAACGTAATCGTTTGGAGAATGAGGTAGTGACAAACTGATCAGATTAAATGGCCATTTACTGGATACTAGGCCAATGTTAAACAACGTGACCGCAACAAAACCCAACAACAGCGACAATATGGGTTTTCTAATCAACGGAACACACAAAACACTCGCTACAGCAATAAAATGCAATACGCCAAAGAATATCCAGTTTGCATTAAAAAAATAATACGTAAAAAGCGATATTACCGCGGCCCAGAACGCTATGGAAAACAGCCGCAGTAAAAACATTTTTAGACTAAATTTTCGATAATTCCCGAGCACGAGCGACGCGCCTACACTCACGAAGAAGAGCGTCAATATTACATACCGAAACTCCCTCCACCCTTTTCCATTGGGGACATTCCAATCAACCCAACCAAAGAAACGAAGGTCGTAAGCAAAATGGAATACAACCATCAACACAATGGCTAACGTTCGTATTGCATCCAATGTGATATTGCGATTTTGCACGGAATTCAACGTTGTTAACGGTGCTTATGTGGCTTATTATCACGGGTAGATGAATGCGAATGAATGACCTTCCATCCTTCATCAGTTCGGCGAAACAAATAGGTTTGAAATCCTTTTTTATCAAAAACTGCGCCGGTTTTGCGTACTTCTCCTGAAACATTTACTGTCGTAACTGCCCAAGCGAAGTCTCCTTCAACGTTTGTTTCGATATCTAGAATATCAATGGTCAATCGTTTCAATACCTCTTTTTCCGGCTCTACATGATTTTTGACCAAATCCTCTAACCCTTTATTCTGACCGCCTGACTCAATGTAACGCGCACCTACCTGGCCAAGATAATGTTGATAGAACGGCATACCGTTACCAGACTCCCACCCCTTTTCAATATCTTGGATCATTTCTAGTATCTCGGTTTCGTCGTTCGTTTGCTCAGACGCATAAATGTATGGTGATGTGGCTAAAAAAATAACAACGCAGCTTGCATAGAAAAGTTTCATCGTTTTGACCTTTTTATTTTAATTTGGTGGGGAGTTAGTGAGACCAATGAATATGACTGATTTTCCACTGTCCATTGATCAGCGTTAAAAAGAGCGTTTCATTGCCTGTCCTATCAATATCTCGACCTTTATAGTTTCCAGAAGTGTGACTTCTTGAAATGGAGACAGCTGTATTACCATGCACACGAACATGATGCTCAATCGTCTTCGTGGTTACGGCAGATGAAAATTGCATGTCTGCTTGCAAATGATGTGCACGATATTCGTCGGCACTGCGCTCAATTCTGCCACCTTCCAAAATAAGGACATCATCGGCAAGTAAGCTCATGACTGTCTCTGCATTAGCCTCGGAGAGTGCTTTGTGGAATTGTTTTGCTATTATTCCTGCGTCGGAGTCTAGCCCTGAGAACATAGGACTATTACTGGTGTCGTTATGCGTTTTATCATGAGCATTAACACAGTTAGTTAACAGCAAAGGAAAGAGTATGATTGACAACAAGTAGATTTTTTTCATTTTGTGTTTCTTCAATAATTGGGGCCTACGGCGGTACTTAACACCACCGTCACCATTAAAATAGATATCCCTATACAAAGTTCGATTTGGATTGATTTTTGAAGCGTTCGAGGACTGGTTATGCCGGTTAAAAGCTGAGGAACCAATCGCAGTTTGTGTAACAACGCGATTAGAAAGATGGCACCAACAAACAACAGCTTAACAAGCAATACAAAGCCGTAGTTTGTGTCGAGCAAACTGCTAACAGAACGCACAAGTTGCCAAGCCAGTAGTAAACCAGCAATAATTAGCCCCCCAATGGGGTACATCGCCGATTTCCCAAATTTTGTCATGACATGGTGCAAATTGGGGGTAGAAAGCTCTACGCACGTCCTTGAAAGAGGCCAGAGTGAACCCACCCACGCGAGCGCAATAACGGCATGAGCAGCCAGGATAAACTTGAAACTAGGTTGTAACTGTTGAGTATGCCCAGTTAATGTAAATGTATACCCAAATCCTGCCAACGCAATAACAATGAAAATTCCAAGAGAGCGATTTGAAATAAAAGCATTTTTTCTAATTGAATGACCTAAGTAGGTTAAATATAGTAGCGCACTTGCGAACAGCACTAGTCGACTTTTTGCAACATCTCCGAGCGTTGAATGCGTGACCATCTCTCGCATAATGGGGTCAAACATACCAGCGTATCCAGATTGAGCGAGCTGCCCAACCTGAAACAAAAAGTCAAAAGCACTAAAAATGATGCCAATGACCGCAAACAAACACATGTGCCTTGTTACCGTTGTTTGTAAGCTTGCGGGTAAAGTAAATTTGGTGTCAATATCAGTATTGGTAATGCACAAAATCCAACCACCACCAAGCAGCGCTGATACGCCGAGATAAACACCAAACTTTGAAATCAACAACCCCAACTGCCAAATGTCCATAGCGTCCTCTAATGGTTGCCGTGCGTGCTGTCGTGCTTTTTATCGTTATGTTTCATCATTGAAGCATGCACCATAAAACTAAAAGCCCCTTCCATTTTGTGACCGTCCTGACCTAGCAACATCCAATTGACAGTGTATGTATCTACTGGTAATCCGGGTAATTCGTAACTAAAGGCACTAGCGAGTTCCGTACTTGGCTTAAACTCAAACGGAATGGTTTCCCCACTTTTTGATTGCAACGTTACTCTAGCCAACCTTACAGGCTTGGTAAAAACCAATGATAGTTCAGGTGGAGATGACATCAACATTGCATTATCCTTAGGCGTAGATGTCTTAAGTGTTGTGTGAGCAAAAGTAGAAAAACTTAAGGCTACCATGAGCATTGAAAAGATTAGTTTCATTTAAAGTCTCCTTAGACTTGATGGGTTATAGATAACACAAATGCTTCAATATTGATGGCATTTGGGTCAATGGTATTGTCGATCAGCAAGCCTGTGACGTCTTTCATCATCGCGCTGGGCCCAGGTAAAAAAATGTTCACCCTGAATGTAGTAGATATCAAACCAGACCATGTAAAGGCCGCTTAACGACCAAAACAACACCTGCCCGCCGACTAGCATCATAAGCCAACGATGTGAACGGCGAACAGGTCCTTTCATTACGCAACGACAGCCAAGTATTTAAGCTGTTGTTTGCGCCATATTAAATAAATGGCAGGCAGTATGAGTAGTGTCAGAATAATCGCACTAACCATTCCTCCCACCATCGGCGCGGCAATCCGACTCATGACTTCGGACCCCGTACCAGAGCCATATAAAACCGGCAGCAATCCAAAGATGATAGTGGCCGTTGTCATCATGACGGGACGAACACGCAATCCTGCACCGTGCAGTACTGCCTCGGTCAACATCTCGGCGCTCGGTAAGGTACCCCCTTCTTTGCATCTATCCATCAGTGCCTGATATTCATGATTGAGATATACAAGCATAATGACTCCTATTTCTACAGCGACACCGGCCAAGGCAATGAAACCTACGCCTACGGCCACGGAGAAATTAAAGCCTTCGATGTACATAAGCCATATGCTGCCAACCATCGACAATGGCAACGTCCCCATAATAATCGCCACTTCAATGAAGTTTCGGAAGTTGAGGTACAATAGAATAACGATTATAGCGAGCGTCAAAGGCACAACGTAAGTGAGCTTCTCCTTTGCCCTTAACATATACTCGTATTGGCCAGACCAATTAATTGAATAGCCGGCGGGTAAAACGAGTTGTTCAGCAACAACTTGCTGCGCGGTAGCCACATACGTGCCTATGTCTACACCATCGATGTCAACATACACCCATCCATTGAGCCGCGCGTTTTCACTCTTGATACCCGGTGGTCCGTCTTCGATGTAGACGTCAGCAACATCAGCTAAGGCTATACGTTTTCCTTGTGGTGTCACTACAGGTAACAAAGAAAGCGACTCTGGAGAGCTTCGGTATGACTGCGGATAACGAATATTTACTGGATAGCGCTCCAGCCCTTCTACACTCTGTGTTACGTTAACACCGCCAATTGCACTAGAGACAATTTGCTGAACATCAGCGATATTGAGCCCATATCGGGCGGCTTTTTCGCGATCAATGTCGACTTTCAAGTAGCGACCGCCAGCGACGCGTTCAGAATACACTGAAGCCGTGCCATCGACGTCAGTTAATATTGACTCAATTTGTTGGCCGATTTTTTGAATTTCCATTAGATCGGGACCACCAATTTTAATCCCAACAGGGGTTTTAATTCCTGTGGCAAGCATGTCAATTCGGGTTTTTATTGGCATCACCCATGCGTTGGTTAAGCCCGGTAAATTGACCACTGCATCAAACTCTTTAATAAGGTCCTGCGTGGTCATCCCTTCTCGCCATTGTTCTTTGGGTTTCAATTGAATGAATGTCTCAATCATGGTCAGTGGCGCGGGGTCCGTCGCCGTATCCGCCCGCCCTACTTTGCCAAATACCGTTTCTACTTCTGGTACGGTTTTTATTAATTTGTTGGTCTGTTGAAGAAGCTCTCGTGCCTTCCCGATTGATATGCCGGCATAGGTGGTCGGCATATACATCAAATCGCCTTCGTCAAGCGGGGGAATAAATTCACTACCAATTTTATCAATTGGCCAAACCCCGATAGCCAAGACAATCAATGCTGCGACCATCGTTGACTTTGGAAAGCGCAAAACTGTCTTGAGCGTCGGTATGTATAAAAACGTTAAAAACTTGTTGACTGGGTTTTTGTGTTCAGGCAACACCTTTCCACGTACAAAATACCCCATTAAGACTGGGACCAGTGTAATCGCAAGTGCCGCTGATGCAGCCATTGCATATGTTTTCGTATAAGCAAGAGGGGAAAACATCCTCCCTTCCTGGGCCTCAAGCGTAAAAACAGGTACAAAACTAACCGTAATGATCAACAAACTGAAAAATAACGCAGGTCCAACTTCGACCGCAGAATCGATAACAACCTGCCAGCGATTTTCCTTGGTAAGAGGCGTCTTTTCCATGTGTTTGTGCATATTTTCAATCATAACGATCGCACCATCACTCATGGCGCCAATGGCAATAGCAATGCCGCCCAACGACATGATATTGGCATTGATACCTTGCATATACATAACGATTAGCGCGGTAATGATCCCAACAGGAATACTGATGATAGCGACGAGTGACGACCGAACATGAAAAAGAAAGGCGACACATACCAAAGCGACTACGATAAACTCTTCTAATAGTTTTGAAGCTAGGTTATCAACGGCCCTTTCAATTAATGCGGAACGGTCATAAACAGTGACCACCTCAACGCCATCAGGTAGTCCTTTTTTTAAGTCCTCTAGTTTTGCTTTGACGCCATCTATCGTTTTTTGAGCATTCTCGCCAAAACGCATCACGACAATACCGCCGACTGTTTCCCCTTCGCCGTTTAGCTCTGCTATACCGCGGCGCATTTGTGGACCGATATCTACAGTGGCAATATCCCTTATTAAAAGCGGTGTGCCATTGTCATTGACGCCAAGAGGAATAGTTTCGATATCCTTCTTATCAGAAATATACCCCGTAGCACGAACCATGTACTCAGCTTCTGCAAGCTCCACTACAGAGGCCCCAACTTCTTGATTCCCTCGCTTTATTGCCATCTGAATATGAGAAAGCGGTATACCGTAAGCGCGGAGTTTTTCAGGATCTACTTTCACTTGATACTGTTTCACCATACCCCCTAGCGCCGAGACTTCGGACACGCCAGGCACAGTTTGGAGCTCAAATTTCAAGAACCAGTCTTGCAAACTGCGTAATTGAGAAATATCGTGTTGGCCGGTTCTGTCAACCAATGCATACAGATAAACCCAACCAACGCCTGTGGCATCTGGACCTAATTGCGGCCTGGCGTTTTCAGGTAGATTGGGGGCAACTTGCGATAAATATTCAAGCACCCTGCTTCTTGCCCAATATAAGTCGGTATCATCATCAAAAATGATATAAACGTAGGAGTCACCGAAAAACGAATAACCTCGAACCGTTTGTGCACCCGGTACGGAAAGCATGGCGGTCGTTAGCGGGTACGTTACCTGATCTTCTACAACTTGTGGCGCTTGACCAGGATAACTCGTTTTGATTATCACTTGGACATCGGATAAATCTGGGATCGCATCTACTGGCGTATTTTTCATTGTAACTAAACCGCCACCGACTATGATGATGGTTGCGAGTAAAACAAAGAAGCGGTTTGAGACCGACCAACGTATGACTGCTTCTATCATTCGTGCGCTCCTTCATGTTGGCTGTGATCCATCGTTCCTTTATCAGATGCTTGTATATGTACTGTGGTAATAACGTACGCACCGTCTTGGGTTTTGGTAATTTCGATGTGCAGTCGCATACCAGCGGTAATGTCAGATAAATCAACCTCATTAGCGACGTTAAAATCCATTGTCATTGCAGGCCAATCCCACGCCTCAATAGGGTCATGTTCAAGGCTTAACTGGTTGCTAGCACTCATCACTGCATTGACCGTTGCTTGAGTCCACACAGCGTCGACAGCGGTACTTGTTTCACTACTTGCCTCTTCAACAACATGAATGGTAGAAACAAGATATTCGCCACTTGAGGATTTTGAAATTTCAATATGCGCAAGCGTTCCAGAGGCCAAATCAGACAAGGTAATGTTATCTGCCACGTTAAAATCCATCGTCATCGCGGGCCAATCCCACTCTTTTATAGCGGGATGATCGACATTTATCATTCGATGCCCATCCATTACAGAATTAATCTTGACTTCAGTCCAAACGCTTTCAGACATAGTCGCCTGTGTACTTTGTGCTGAATCGATAATGTGCACGGTTGTCACCACATATTGACCATCAGTTTGCTTACTGATCTCGATATGTGCCGATGAACCACCTTTGACCGTTGCTAAATTGATATGCTCCGCTACCACAAAATCCATGGTCATCGGCGGCCAATCCCATTCTGGAATTGGACCATGTTTTGCAGTTATCATGTTGTGAGAAGGCATCACGTCTGTGATCATCACCTCTGTGAAGACCGATGTTGGACTTTCTTCAGGGGGTTCCATTCGCTTAAAGTCAGAGCTAATACTGCTCTCTGAATCAAGCATAAATTGAGCGGAGGTGACAATGCTGTCACCATCGATCAGTCCTTCAAGTACTTCTGTAAACTCGTCAACCACTCGCCCAATTTTGATTGCAACTGATTTAAATTTTCCATCTCCCAATGCCAATACAACGCGATTTTGATTGCCTGTTCGAATAACCGCTTCGGTTGGCACGATCAAGTTGGTCGAATCCATATCAGAGTGGATAGTCACTTGAGCGAACATGTTCGGCTTTAACGTATAATCTTGATTAGCAAAGCGAAGACGCACACGCAGTGTGCGGGTACTCTGTTCAAGGGTTGGGTAGACGTAGTCTACAACGCCTTGCCACGTCTTTCCGGGGAGGAAATCTAATGTCATAGTAACAGGCAGCCCTTCCACTATTTGGGCGGTTTGTCGCTCAAATACCTCTGCATCAACCCAAACCTCATCCAATGCACCAATCGACATGACTGTAACGCCAGGTTTTATAAAGAAACCTTCTCGAATGTTTAAATTATCTACGAATCCGGTTTGGGGCGCGGAAAAGGTAACGGTTTGCTGAACATTTTTTGTTTTTGTTAACGTCTCCACGACGTCTTCAGGCACTTGCAATGCATTTAAGCGAGAACGAGCAGCTACGATCAGATCTTTGTTGTTTCTGCGCATAGCAAGCAGCAATTCTTCTTGTGCATTCACTAACTCAGGCGAGTATAGAGAGTAAAGTGGTTCCCCTTTTTTAACATATTCTCCAGATGCTTTTACATGCAGTGTTTCTATCCAGCCTTCAACGCGAGGATGCACATGGATTAATGTTTCTTCGTTGTATTGAACGTACCCGACAGTTCTAATAGGGACATGCAGCGCGCGGCGCTGCACTTTCGCAGTTCGAACACCAAGATTGTTCTCCACATTTGGCGCTATAGTAATTGTTCCTGGGCCCGCATCACCACTTGAACTTTCTTCGTAGACAGGAATGAGATCCATGCCCATCGGAGACTTTCCTGGTTCGTCTCTGCGGTAATTTGGGTCCATCGGCGCAACCCAATACAACGGTTGCTTCTCTTCGTTTTGCTCATTATTCGCGGTGGATGATGAAGATGGTATCAGAAACGTGAATGCCAACGCAGTCATAATACCGCCTGCTACCCCGCCTATGACGAGTGCTTTAATTGTGCTCATTGTTGTTCTCCGATTTGAGACAAAGGAATACCTGCGTTGGTATCAAAGTAATAGTTGAGTTGAATTTTTGTTTTGACCAAATCCACACTGATATCCAGTGCGTCAATTCTGGCATTAAGATCCGCAATACGAGCACGCACTACCTCAGCAAAGTCTCCTTCGTCGTTGGTATAAGCATTGAGCGATGCCTCAGCTTGCTCTTGCATTTGCTCTAACAATTCGAGTTCGTACAGCGCTTGTCGCTCCATTAATCGCTCATTTTCCGCATATAAAGACTGGATGTATGACATCATTTCTCTGAGGACTAAGCGCTTGTCGGTTTTAATGGCTTCAGATAGGCTTACGGCAGCCGAAACCTCTTGGTCTTGGCGGTTTTCTGTAAAAAGAGGTACATCGAAACTTACACCCATCGATAAAAAATCTGCTCGACTTGTACCGTCGGGCGTGTCGTCTCTGTAGGCGTAACTAGCGTTAACCCCCCATTGTGGCTTGTATTTTTCTTTGGCAAGGTCAATACCGGTTTGGCTGGCGCGAATTCTTTGCTCTATCGAGAGGATCAAAGGGTGTTGATTGAGAACCATTGCAAGCGATTGTTGATCTCTGCGCTCAAGTATTGTTCTCATATTCTGCCCCATGTTTTTGATCTCAGGTAGGGCATGCGGCAACGTTAATCGAGAAAAGGCATCAAATCCCGATTGACTTGGATAATTTTGATCTCTAACTAGCCACTCTAGAAGCTTCCCTGTGGCTCTTTCTTCTAATGCTCGTAGTTTAGTAAGTCGGTCTTCCAACCTTGTTAATTCCAACTTTGCACGAACGATATCTTGCTGATTTACGCGTCCAAAGGCAGTTGAATAATTTGCCTTTGCGATATCGCTGAGCTGTTCAAATAACGCTTTATCTTCATCAATTAGCTTTACACTTTGCTGCGCCCGATATATTTCTAACCATAAGTTTGATACTTGAACGCGTGCTTTGGCCACTCGGTCGGCTCTCATCAGGGGATGCTCTGCTGCTTGCTCCCGCAATTGACGAGACCTTATGGCTAACGAATCACCACGAGGAAACATCTGTGACACACCTACTTTTAGCTGAGTCATGGGCTCTTGATCAAACGCAAAACCATCAGTGGGTACATTTGCTAAACCGATGTTGACAACGGGGTCTGGTAGGCTCGAGGCGACGACACTACTGGACAATGTGGCACGTTCACGATGTGTACTGCCAACGAGCCATGGATCATTTTCTACCGCTATTTCTACTGCACGTTTGAGCGTTAATTTTTCATTCGCGATAGCGGGAGAGACCATCGAGAACGAGAACGCTCCCCAAATAGAAACAAAAAGACAAAACCGGTTCATTAGAATTGCTCCTCATAGGTGTTGACTTCAGCAAAGGTCGTAACTGAACCATCTACATTGAGTTGCAATACAAGGTAAGGTTGGAATCGTTCGTCAACTTCCATGCCCGGCGATCCAATTGGCATGGCTGGAACGCTCAACCCTAAAACCCCTTCAGGAGGGTTTTCTAAAAATTGTTGGATGTATTTTGCGGGTATGTGCCCCTCAAATACAAACCCGTCCTGAGAAAGAGCAGTATGGCAGGAGCGATACTGGGGTTCGACGCCATATTTATCTTTGACTCCGGACATTAGCGTGACATTTGTCACATCTGTCTCAAAGCCATGTTCTTCAACATGTCGCACCCATTTTTGACAACATTTACATGTTCTACTCTTGTAGACATGTAATGTGAATTTCGGTGCCTGTGTTGCAGACTTTGCATCATTCTTTGCCTGCAGTACATCACTGCACGCCGTTAAAAAGAGGACTAAAGAAAACAAAGCCCCAAACGGTATATTTTTGTTCATAAACAACTCTCACATATATTGGATTTTGCACGCTTTACGATGGAAACGTCACGTGCAGTAACTGTTAGTCTTTACATCGACTAATCTAATTACACGAGAGAGTATTTTGGGGGGCGTAAATGTATAGCGATAAAGACTTTATGCAGCCTTGTTTGTTTGCTTAGGGCTGGGGTGTTCAACAGTTTTGGTGTTTCGAAACTCTCCCCAGCCAACATGCCGAGCTGAAAGACTGCCATGGGACAACAGCAATTTTGATTGCAACAACTCTCTGATGCGTCGTGTGATGAGTGGTCCATGTGATGACCGATTCTGTTATCTATTTCATGCACCATATCGCTTGCACATGGCGTAGCTACACTCGCGAAAGACCCGCTTACTTGCACGCTCAACAAAGCGATAACAAAGAGGTATTTGACGAATGAAAGTTTCACTTAAACCTGACTCCTTTAATGAAACGCGTTTTCACGGATTAGCTACGGCAATGAGAATATCAAATGGCCCTGACAGACAGATTACCTTGACATTACAATTTTGTAATCATGAGCGATATTGATAGCGAAAATGTATTTTTAGTTGAATATTTGCGACTTCGAGCTACGATGTGGCGCGCTCATTAGTATATTGAATACTCTGTTGGTTGCTGGCATACGTTTTATTATTAGTATACTAACAGCATTTTACGATTGCGGTGTATTCAACAGGCTTACTCCATTGAATTAAAGCTATGCAGCAGGTTAATCACATACCATGAAAATACTTGTAGTCGAAGACGAAGTAAAAACGGGCGATTACATCAAACAAGGGCTCATTGAATCCGGCTTTGTTGTAGAATTAGTAAGGACTGGCCTGGATGGTCACCACAAATCGATGATTGGTGATTATGAATTAATCGTACTCGATGTAATGCTGCCCGACATAGAAGGTTGGAAAATCCTGTCTTCATTGAGAGAATCTGGTAAATTTACACCCGTTCTTTTTTTAACCGCTCGCGATCACGTTAATGACAGAGTCAAAGGACTTGAGTTAGGCGCAGACGATTATTTGGTTAAACCGTTTGCTTTCGCGGAACTCCTCGCAAGAGTGCGCACCTTGATCAGGAGAGGGACGTCTGTCCCTAACAACACGTTACACATTGCAGATTTGGAGCTTGATATCCCTTCTCGCGTTGCGAAGCGCGGTGGCAAAGTAATCAATCTGACGACTAAAGAGTTTACATTGCTTGAACTAATGGTCAGACGTCAAGGTGAAGTATTGCCCCGTTCTTTGATCGCCTCTCAGGTATGGGACATGAATTTTGACAGTGACACGAATGTCATTGATGTCGCTATCCGAAGATTGCGCGCAAAAATTGATGATGACTTTCCTGTAAAGCTAATTCAAACTGTCAGGGGGATGGGCTATAAAATGAGTGTAGATGATAGTAACGAATAAACTAAAACGGCCAAACTCTCTTGCGTTTAGAGTCACTATACTTGTTGGCATTACCGTATTTTTGTGCCTTACAATAATCAGCTTAATCGTTCAACAATCAATTGCAACGCATTTTGCTGAACAGGATGCTGATGAATTAAATGAGGTATTCCATGCTGTAAAACGAAAGCTTAGCGAAGCATACACTGAAAAGGTGGCACCTTCGAGTATCCTCTTTGAAGCAGTGTCTGGTCATCATGGAGTCTATTACCTTGTGCAAAATGAAGATGGAGAATCCGTATTTTCGAGTAAAGGCGTTGACTTGCACAAATACCCCGGTCAATTGTTTGACAACGATCTCATAACGCCTGATATGTTGACACTTTTTTTTGATGGATCCCATATGTTGCGAGCAACTGAAGCTCTCGTGACCGTCAGCACTGGTCAGAATAAGTCTACATACCGTGTTGTGGTAGCCTCCAACATGGAATTTCACATGAATTACATGGAAGACTTTGAAAAGACGTTATGGGGCATTATTTTCGTGTCTGGTTTGATCACGATAATAGTGGCACGTTTTGCTGTGTATCGAGGCCACTCGCCGCTACGAAAACTGAGTAGAAAAATAGGTTCTATTACTGCTGACAAGCTCGATATCCGACTAAATCCTTTAGAGGTACCGGTCGAGCTCGCAGGATTAGTGGGGTCGTTTAATGCTATGATTGAACGACTCGAAGCTGGCTTTGAGCAACTTTCATATTTTTCTGCGGACATTGCGCATGAATTGAGAACACCGGTCACAAACCTGACAACTCAAACGCAGGTTATTCTGAATCAACCGCGCACTGAAAGTGAATATGTTGATATTTTATATTCTAATTTGGAAGAATACGAACGTATGACCAAGATGGTCAGTGACATGTTACTTCTAGCCAAAACGGAACATGGACTCGTCAAGCCACAGTTAGAGCGACTAAATTGCCGAGCAGAGCTTCAAGAATTAGTTGAGTATTTTGAACTACTGGCAGAAGAAAGACAAATTCAAATTCGCATCCGAGGGGCCGATGCCACAATTGATTGCGATAGGTCCATGTTTCGACAAGCTATGAGTAATCTATTATCAAACGCAATTCGATATTCCTTCGAAAACGCGATTGTTAAGGTAGCAGTATCTACCAACGATGAACATACAAAAATTACCGTTTCAAATCCAGGCCCGAAAATCTCTGATGACCATCTTCAGAGACTTTTTGATCGCTTTTTTAGAGCAGACCCTTCACGAAAAAATCATGGTCAAGGCGTTGGTTTAGGATTGACTATCGCTCGTTCATTGCTTCACATGAACGGAGCTAAACTAACGGTTAGCTCAGATGACAACTTAACCGTATTTGTTGTTTCATTCCACAAATAATCAATCAAACTTCGTCCTGGACTCTAAACAGGTGGTCACTTTCTGAAGCTGATGTATCGGCCACTTCCCCTCATTTGTCATGTTTGCACTTTCCAACACCTGCTTCATAAAACTGGACATTTCATCATTAATCTTAATACAGTTGCTGGTATAGGCTTAACTTGTGTGTATCAACGATTGATCTAACAGTTCGGAATAAGTTGATTAATACCTTCGGAAAAAACCAAGCCTAGAGCCTCACTACCAAATTGGGAAACTCATTTTTCAGTTCCTCAATTATTGGATAAAGAATGATAACCTGCTCACAGTGAAAAACACCTGGAGCCAGATGGAAAACGCACATCTGTCGTGTTGTTTCAGCTGCTATAATAGTCGTCATCATTGACTCATTGTGGCCAATCACACTTAGGACTATTTCATTCGCATCGTTTGAAATTTTCCCACACGCTCGGACGGTGACGCCACAAATATCAGTGCCATTGTGTATGTTTATAAAAAGCCAAAATGCTATTTTTCGAAAAACGGATTGCGCAGGAGCAAAAAATTGGGTTAAAGAAGTTGCACAGTAAGCACCTATGCAGCACGCGCATATCGATTGATCATTTCCTTCGCAGTGCTGTGCATCTTGGTTCTTTTTCTGAATGAAGTGTGTGATTATTTAAATTAGTATGTTCTACGTTTGATAAGGAATCATTTGAGGATATATGAGATTCTGATGTGTCGTGACCATCACATATAATTGGGTTCGTCATAGCAAAGCCATGCTGTGAAAGCAGCGCAGCTATTAGTACTAATTTAAACCATTTATAAATGCCTGACACAAATAAACTCCATCAGTGAGTAAGGAAATAGTAGCGGTATTCCGTTATTCTTACTTTGACGCAGATCAACACAAAAAAGTGCGTAGGGCCTTTAAATATTAAAGCCGTAATCAACTAGTTTAGTACTCTTGATTCATATAGCCTTAAACTACGCTTAGAAAGTACAACATAGCCATCATTTATAGCAATGCTTTTAATTAGTGCATCCTCAAAGATTACGCTACCGCACGTGAAATCGTGACTGAAAGTTGTGACTTCGACATCATTTGCGATATATAACGCGTTATCTAACGAAATAAGAATCCCAAAGTGCCCGTATTGTCGAAGAGCATGACTAAATTGAGTGGTGTTTTGATCCCAATTTACAAACCTTCTTTTTACTGGAGGTAGACTTTGGAATGACGCTAGCTTTTCCAATTGAGGTGTGGCGTTATTATAAAGCTCATTAAAGTTATTGAGTAATTCTTCTAACAGAGTTTCTGCGAGTAACTGAGACTTGACCATCAATGATGATATCGTTTCATTGTCTTCGACCTCAAATTTCTCTTGGATTAGGATGCTACCTGCATCAAGTTTCTCAGTAAGTTTATGAATGCTAACACCCGCGTTCTCAGGGTTGTCGATAATGTAGGTTAGTGGGGTTGGGCCTCTACTTTTGGGTAGTAAAGATGGGTGGATATTAATCGCATATTTTATTTCGTTTATGGGTAGTTTGTATCCGTAATCTGCTACAACAAAGACTGTCTGCTCGTCATTTAAATATTCTTTAAGAGTCACGACACTTGGGCGTTCGGTGGAATAAACAATATTGTGTGTACGACAAATTCGTTTGATAAAGCTCGCATTTTCCTGAACATCGTTTATGAAAACGAGCTCAATGTTCAATCTAATTTTGATTAGAAGTGACAAACAATTCGAGAATAAGTCACTTCCAAAATAAACTATCTTCATATATGTTTGCACCTTCTGAGAGTAGCGAATGCCATGCTGCTTAGCAGTACACTAAATATTGCAAATGATTTAACAAGTGCTTTCATGATTACCTCTATCTTTGGTTAATATTCGGTTTTTAAAAATTAAAATTACTTTGATTGTCAAAAGTGCGCATTTATTTGTTTAACTTTGACTTCAATCGAATTGACTGTCGTAGCTATCTACTTTCGCGTAAGGTTCGTAGCTCCCATCTTGATATATAATGAAAACGGTATAAGGCATAAATTGCTCTGCTACTTCCATTCCGGGTGAACCTACTGGCATAGCCGGAACAGATAACCCGATAGCCTTTGGATGTTCTTCTAACAAAAATCGTTTTATAAACTTAGAAGGGACATGGCCTTCAAATACAAAGCCACTTTCTGTAACAGCGGTATGGCAAGAGCGAAGACTTGGCGAAATTCCGTATTCGTTCTTGATGTTGCTCAAGTTATGAAAGTCCTTTGTACGTAGGTGAAACCCTTGGCTTTCTAGATGGGTTATCCACTTTTTACAGCATCCACACGATGGTGATTTATAAACTAATAATTCGAAGACATCGTTTGCGCCATGGTGGATATTTGCCATGGCAACGCCAGGTAGAATTAGCAGTAATACCGCAGCTTGATAGGTGATTTTTTTTAACATTTTTGCCTCCAGACAAAGCTGGCACATATAGGTACATTAGCACCTAGATAATAAACAGGAACTGAAACAAATTGTGCGTGAAATTTGGACGCACTAACCCTGTGTTAGGCAAATATCGGGGGGCGAAAAAGTGAGGAAGTTACTGTAACTGGTTGTTGGAAGAATAAGCCAAATGAAGCGTCCGGCACCACTGGGCGTTGAACAATCATCATGAAAGCTATAAGGACGGGAGCATGAGTACAACCACCTGGTGGGCATGTGCATTCCGAAGTGTTGCAACAATCTTTAATACTAGCGTTCTCGGAACTGCTAGAATCTACTCTCATACCATGGCTCATGTTCATAGAGCAATTCGATTCAGAATTGCTATTGTAGTGTTTGTTGTCAATAGCCATTTCAAAACTCATAGTATCTATAGCCATAGCTTGCCCAACGAGGGCAGATAGCACTGTAAATACTAGTATTAATTTTGATAGGGATTTAGACATTTTTTAAGCATTGAACATAACCTATACGGAGAATAATGGATTTTTTCGAATTGGTAAACAGTCGAGACTAATTTGTAATCAGAATAGCCCATTCATCGGCAGAATTTTAGAAATAGTCATGATGAGAGAAATAGCCTACAACCATGCAAATTTTTAGCCGCGCCACTAAATCCGTAATTCAGATACTGCGATAGAACTTGAACGCTCTAAGTAGTTGCCACAATGCTTTCTCTTTGTCCAGTTCCATTAACGTTATAACAGGAGGTACCCGGACTTACACAAAAAATTGAGGAGGCTGACAAATAAATGCTTGAGGAACTCGCGCTCTGACAGATAGAGTTTTTGATGTCGGCGACCTTATTGACAGAAACCTAAATTCTGAGAGGTGTTTGAATTTATTAGATGAGAAATGATTCTTTTCTGTATTAGGGAATCATGAAAAACTAATATTAGAAATCAATTTGAGCAAGCTATACCAATCTGAGCTTTGGTATCAGAATGAAGGTAAATGGTGGCAATACTTAGACAATGAGCTTAAGAATAAATATTTTAACTTAGCTAACAAGTTACCTCTTTCGATATCTATTGAAACGAACTTTGACAACATTGGAATAGTCCACGCAGATCATCCTTTCCATTCTCGGCCGCCTCCATAAGACTGTCAAAATTATATTAAGCAAATTTTTTGGGAAGGGATATTATCCTAATAACAATATCAAAGACCCTAAATCTAAATTGTATAAATTCTCTGAAGATTTTATACACATATTCAATTACCGAAACTTCAAACTTACTCACAGTAAAATAAAGTTAGACTGCTAAAACAAAAAGCCCCGCATTTTCATGCAGGGCTTTCTGAATAATGGTGCCTCGACCCGGGATCGAACCAGGGACACGCGGATTTTCAATGTAAATCACCAGTTTAACTCTTTGAAAATAAGCAACTTTTAATTTCTTTGCAAATTCTTTGCAAAAAGAACTCTTTTCTGTTTTACTGGCGCTATGGCAAAACAGACTGAAAGACACGACATAAACGATGAGCTGTATATCTTTAAACAAGATAACAGTGAACGCTGGTACGCGCGATTTATACTAACCAATCACAAAAAATGGCTCTGTAAATCAACTAAGAAGAAAGATAAAGACGAAGCTATCGCCATGGCACATCGAATCTTCTTAGACCACCAAATTAGACACGAAAATAACACACTAGTCCAAAGTAAGCGATTCAAAGACGTA
>NC_011138.3:0-35000 GCF_000020585.3 Alteromonas mediterranea DE | reverse complement strand
ATCCCAGGTTGAGCCCGGGGCTTTCACATCTAGCTTAACAAACCGCCTGCGTGCGCTTTACGCCCAGTAATTCCGATTAACGCTCGCACCCTCCGTATTACCGCGGCTGCTGGCACGGAGTTAGCCGGTGCTTCTTCTGTTGTTAACGTCATGGCTAGCAGGTATTAACTACTAACTTTTCCTCACAACTGAAAGTGCTTTACAACCCGAAGGCCTTCTTCACACACGCGGCATGGCTGCATCAGGGTTTCCCCCATTGTGCAATATTCCCCACTGCTGCCTCCCGTAGGAGTCTGGACCGTGTCTCAGTTCCAGTGTGGCTGATCTTCCTCTCAGAACAGCTAGAGATCGTTGCCTTGGTAAGCCTTTACCTTACCAACTAGCTAATCTCACTTGGGCCTCTCTTTGCGCCGGAGCCTAAGCCCCGTTTGGTCCGTAGACGTTATGCGGTATTAGCAGTCGTTTCCAACTGTTATCCCCCTCGCAAAGGCAAGTTCCCAAGCATTACTCACCCGTCCGCCACTCGTCAGCGATTAGCAAGCTAATCCTGTTACCGTTCGACTTGCATGTGTTAGGCCTGCCGCCAGCGTTCAATCTGAGCCATGATCAAACTCTTCAATTAATATATCGAAATATGAATCGTCGTTGTGACACTCTTAACGAGTGCCCACACAGATTGTCTTGTCTAAATTGTTAAAGAACATCGTGCAGAATCATGACGCTTTTTGTCGTGACTTCTGCGCAAGGAGGACCAACATTACTTTCAGTTGATTCGTTTTCCTTGCTGTTGGACAACCTTGGCCGTCGCAATTCACTAGAAGCCGTTGCTTCTTAGTGGCTCACCCTGTTCGAGTGAGGTGCGCATTATACGCTTGAAGTTTTCGTTGTCAACACTTTTTGAAAATTTATTTCCTGAAGCGTTTTTTCTAAACTCCCGTCTTTACTGCCCTATAAAGGTAGTAGAGACTTACTTCAGGAGGGTTGCTGTTTTGCTTTTCCCCCGAAGCGGATGCGCATTTTAGGGAAATGAGCGCTCACGTCAACACTTATTTTAAAAAAAGTGTCACATTCTTTCCGAACGCTCAAAATACCTACTATTTCCAGTATTTCAGCTTATTTCTTAATCTAAACTTACGCCACAGGTTTAAAGGCTTAGCTTTTATTCGGCCTTCGAAGTTAGATTTGAAATGGTCTACAGCATCTAAAACGCGAGAACAGTTATTTCCATCTCTATGCGCTTCGTGGTTCAACGTATATGTATCAATAGCTTCCATTAAGGATTTAGGCCTTGTTAATGCCGTCTCTAATGCAGGCTCGACGGCATCACACTCATTCACGTCTATTAAATGCGGTCCTGGGTTTGTATTTTTAAACGTGACTACGGGCTTACTAAGTAACATAAATTCAAGAATTATTGATGAACTGTCACAAAGCATTACATCTGCACGTTGGAATGTTTTTAAACCTTCATTTCTTTCAAAACTAACATTGTCGAACTTTTCTGCCAGCTTTTGGTATTTGTTTATTATCGAATGATCAGTGATTTTGGGATGAAAGGTTATTATCCATTCCCAATCTCTACGTTCAGCAATCTGATGTATTGTGTCATATAAGGCCTCTACCGAAGTTATACCCCGACTAAATGTAGGCGAATATAATATTGTAGTTTTACCTTCGTTCTGCAGAGTAGGTTCTGTAAAAAATGGATCAACCTTACACCAACCTGTTTCATAACATTTAAAGAAACCAAGCTTTTCTTCCAATTGCTTGAATACAGGTGTGCTGCTAGGACCTTGTGTACAATACAAGTCAAACCAATTTCGAATTGTAAAATGGTCATCCAGTACATTTCCCTTCTCACCACGTTTCCCTACTGCATACCCATGAAATACTGCGACCTTTATTCCAGGAAGAAAATGATAAATAAAGTTACCGCACGCAAAAATTGCAAGTGGGTCATAACTTTTTACGTCATCAATGTTTGCAAGCAAGACTTCAGTGTCATCAAGTAANTTTTCACACGTAGACTCTAGGTACCACGCAACGTCATCACCTCTCGCTCTTATCTCAGCTTGAAGTGGACGCAGAATTGAATATGCGTAGGGAAGAGACGCGAATAGTACGTAACGTTTAGCCATGTAAATTTCTTCTTAGCTTCTTTGTTTTGATAAGCGGATTTTCAAGTATAACTAACTTACCGTACTATTAGTATTATGAGCGCAACAAGACACTCATTGGTTAGTTGATTAGCTAATATGTTCATACTCAAAAGGAACGTTATAGATGAAGAACACTGTAGGTAGCTTTAAGGGCATTTTCCCATCAATAGATAAATCAGTATATATAGACGCTTCATGTCGAATTGTTGGTGATGTAAAAATTGAAAAAGATAGTAGCGTCTGGCCTTTAGTTGCTGCTCGAGGCGATGTAAACAAAATACGTATTGGCGCTCGCTCTAATATTCAAGACGGTAGTGTTTTGCACGTTACCCGTAAATCTGAGAAAAACCCTGATGGATTTCCGCTTATTATTGGGGATGACGTTACCGTTGGGCACAAATGTATGCTTCATGGTTGTCAGTTAGGCAACCGTATATTAGTAGGCATGGGCGCTATTGTCATGGATGGTGTTGTCGTTGAAGACGATGTGTTTATTGGCGCGGGTACATTAGTACCACCAAACAAGCGATTAGAGAGCGGTTTTCTTTACGTTGGAAACCCAATGCAGAAGAAGAGGCCGCTCAATGACGCTGAAATGGCGTTTTTAAAACAGTCTGCTGTTAATTATGTTGTGTTAAAAGATGAATACTTGGAAGAAGCGAACTAGTTTCGCTTCTCACTTTGCTCAACAATGTCACGAACTCGCTTAACAATATCAGAAGTGTCTGGGCGCTTTTGTGTCCATATATAGAACGCTTCAGCCGCTTGCTCAACCAGCATCCCTAACCCATCTATTTGCGTTTTAACACCTAGTTCAGCCGCATCTCTCATAAAACGCGTGGGTGAATTTTTATAAACCATGTCGTACACCACTTCACAGTGTTGTAAAACACCGTCATTCAAACTGCACGGCAACGCATTGCTTAAACTAGCTGCTGTTGAATTGATAATAATATGAGGTGCAATCGTTGCGATATCCTCAAGGGCCACTACGTCCACTTTAGGGTTTGAAGCAGCGCTTGCCACTTCTTCAGCTTTGGCTTTCGTTCTATTCGCAATAGTCAGTGTAGCAGCGCCCGCTTTTAATAACGGAGAAATGACGCCACGGGCTGCGCCGCCGGCTCCGATAAGTAACACGTGTTTATCTTTAATTTTCACGCCGCTATTTAGTAAATCATTGACTAGCCCCACACCATCTGTGTTGAACCCTAACAGCTCACCTCTGTCACCATTCATTAGTGTATTAACAGCTTGTGCGTCTTTAGCTGCTTGATCATCTACCTTTGCTAAGTTAAAGGCATCAAGCTTAAAAGGCATGGTGACATTGCAGCCTACAGCGCCTTCTTGAGCTAAAAACGCTTTGGCAGCTTCAACAAAACCATCTTCAGGCGCAAGTATCTTTTCATAAGAAATCTTTTCTCCGACCTGATCTGCAAACATCTGATGGATGGTTGGTGATAAACTCTGTGCAATAGGGTTGCCAAATACAGCGAATTTTTTCATGGGAATACGAGACTTATTTAATATAAAGAAGAAAAGCGATAATCGTGTTACGCAGAGTACACCATATGCGCGTATAGGTGGAGAGAAGAAAGTACGCGAATTGGCGAATACGTTTTACGACATAATGGAAACCGACCCATTAGCAAGCGAACTTTTGGCTCTTCACCCTCAACCGCTTGATAGAATTCGCCACGTGTTCTTTTTATATTTAAGTTTGTGGCTTGGCGGCCCAGATGATTATCAGCAGCAATTCGGCCACCCGCGACTTCGTGCACGCCACCTTCCTTATACCGTAACGCCAGAACTTAAAGCGCAGTGGATGTACTGTATGCGCAAGGCTATGTTTAAAACTGTCGATGATATAACGTTAGCGCAACAGCTACTTGAAGCACTTGACCAGCTTGCCAGCCATATGGTGAACACCAAATAAAAAAGCGCGTTGAAAGGAATAACCTTTAACGCGCAAGTCCCCTGTTACTGTCTACGCTCTTTGTGGCGTATAAAGTAGTACAATTACGAAAGCCTCAATTTTTGGGTGTTCGGCCTTAAAAGGTATAGCCTACCGATATGGTGTACACCCAAGGGTCTATTTCAATATCACTCACCTTACCTGCGGCATCACCAACCTTAAACGTGGCTTCAGTATCAATATCGATGAAACGTACTGATGCATTTACATGCCACTTTGTATCAATTTGGTAGTCCATACCCACTTGAGCTGATAAACCAAATGAGTTATCGAGTGATAGGTCGCTTAAGCCTGCATCCTCGTTTGCGCCAGTAAATTCCTCATCAAAGATAAAGGTGTAGTTAATACCCGCACCAATATATGGCTGAAAGGCTGAACTTGCATCGTTGAAGTAATAGTTAGCGGTGAGTGTTGGCGGTAAGTGAGTAACTTCACCAAGCTGATTTCCCGTACCTAACGGGTCGGCAACAGAGAAGTTCACGTCGTGCTTAAAGGGCGTTGCCGCAAGCAGTTCGATATTAATTTTATCAGTAATGAAGTATGCAACGTTCAAACCTAGCTGGGTATCGTTATCAATATTAAGGGCAACACCAAGATCATTGCCACCAGCGACGATGTTAGAAGTAGATTCGTCAGGAGCAACGGTAGTCAGACCGCCTCGAACAATCCAATCGCCCTGCTGATGAGCGCTAGCTAAAGGTGAAAGTGCAGCAAGGGTAAGACAAAGTGCAGATAAAGTGTGTTTGCGCATGATGTGTCTCTTTTGTGTTTAACTAAGATGGCGCTACTTTACGCCGTTAGCTAAACGAAACATTGATCCAGCGCAAAGTTAATAACCCACTGAAACACCAACGGTATTTGAAATTGATATAGATCAACAAGAAATGCCGCAGAGTGACTTCATGCGGCGTTTTTGTATGACTTTTTTATGCTTAAACCTTCTTTGGTGTAAGCCTGGATAAAGAAGTGATTGAATTGAACACTTTTTACCACGGAGTAGGTTTAAGCCAATCCGTAAGCTTAGCCTCAGCACTCCCTGGTGCCGGGGTATAGCAGTATTCCCACCGGGCCAACGGCGGCATAGACATTAAAATAGATTCCGTACGTCCACCGGTTTGCAAACCAAATAAGGTGCCACGGTCGAATACTAGATTAAATTCAACATAGCGACCTCTGCGATAAAGCTGAAAATCACGCTCTCTTTCGCCATAATCAGTTTGCTTGCGTCGCTCAACAATAGGGACATAAGCATCAATAAAACCATTGCCAACCGCCTGCATAAAAGCGAATGACTGCTCGAAGCCCCATTCATTAAGGTCGTCAAAGAACAACCCACCTACGCCACGGGTTTCGTTGCGGTGTTTTAAGTAAAAGTACTCATCGCACCATTTTTTGTACTTGGGGTATACGTCTTCACCGAATGGCTTGCATAATTTCTTGGCTGTATCATGCCAATGCACCACGTCGTCTTTAAAGGGATAAAACGGCGTTAAATCAAAGCCACCGCCAAACCACCAGATAGGTGCTTCGCCCTCTTTTTCTGCAATAAAAAAGCGCACGTTTGCATGAGAGGTGGGAATATACGGGTTGTGGGGGTGAATAACTAAAGATACTCCCATTGCCTGAAAGTTTCGCCCTGCAAGCTCCGGACGATTAGCCGTAGCAGACGCTGGCATTTGACTGCCGAACACATGGGAAAAGTTTACGCCGCCTTGCTCTATCACCGCACCATTTTTAAGCACGCGAGAGCGTCCACCGCCCCCTTCTTCGCGCTGCCAACTGTCTTCAACAAACTGGCCCTTACCGTCGGCAAGTTCAAGGGTTTGGCAAATGGTATCTTGCAACCCTAGTAGATAGCTTTTTACTTGTTCTATTACTTCAGCGGCATTTTTACCGTCCAGTAACTCTGCTGATGTCATGCTCTTATTACCTCTGCTGTGTCACCATCGCGAATGGTACTGGGTTTAGTTGCTCCGCCTACTTTACCTTCTACATAAAATACAGAATCTGCAAACACGGCTTTGGCTTCGTCGGTGTCTGTCGCTGGCGGTTGCCCTGTTAGGTTAGCGCTGGTTGAAACAAGTGGCTTACCCAACTTATTGCACAGCGCTACAACCACAGGATGATTAGTTACGCGCACCGCTATTTTACTATGTTTGCCGGTTAACCAAACAGGCGCCGATGACGACTTAGGTAATAGCCAGGTGTTAGGGCCAGGCCAGCTTGAAAAAATATCGGTACGTCTATCGGGACGAATTGCATTGTCATCTACGTAGGGCAAAAGCTGGCTGTAATTAGCGGCAATTAATATTACGCCTTTTTCAACAGGCCTTTGTTTGATATCTAATAGTGCATTAACCGCTGCTTCGTTGTCAGGGTCACATCCTATACCCATTACCGCTTCGGTCGGATAAACAATTAAACGCCCCGCTTCGAAAGCGGCAACAACAGGGTCGACTTCAGATGCATTAGCCTCAACGGGGGTAAACGTATTTACGTTCCCATTTTGAGTATCAGACATGATTTTTGTTCTCTACGTATGATTACTTTTTGTAGCCACAAGTTGGCTGCGGGCACTGAATTTGCCCTTTTTTATCTATCAACACTGTCCATCCACAGTCTGGGCAGCTTTCATTTACAGGCGTGAAATTTAGCACATATCGGCATTGCGGATAATGGTTACACGCAAAAAACTGTTTGCCGTATTTATTGGTGCGTGAAATTAAATGCCCTTTCTTACACTTTGGGCAGTCAACTAAGGTGTCTTCTTTTTCTTTGATAGGCTCAATGTGATGGCATGAGGGAAAGTTGGTACAGCCTATGAACATGCCAAACCGACCCTTTTTAATGGCTAGATCGCAGGCGCACTTTGGGCAGGCCATACCGTCTAGCGTTTTAAGGACCGTGGTTTGGGTATCGTGAAGCGGTTTACTGAAATTACAATCAGGGTAGCCAGTACAGCCTAAAAACGGCCCTGATTTGCTGTTCTTAATATGAAGGGGCTTGCCACATTCGGGACAGTCTCCAAAATTATCTTCTAGAGCGTGCTCGTGAGCAGAAAAAAGTGAGTGGTCTATTTTAGACATGATGTAGACATAAAAGCCTCGAACGCGCTACCAGCTGGCAACGCATTTAGTTAAATACAGATTCGCGAACCTAAATTGCAGCTGGGCTACCGCATTAATGTAGTATGCCGTCTGGTTCTTCAAACAATAGGTCTTCCATTTGTGCGTAGGCTTTTTCTTTACCGGGTACATTAAATAGCACCATTAGCACAACCCATTTTAAATCTTCTAAACAGAATTCGCTGGAATCGATTTCCATTACGCGGTCTATCACCATTTCACGCGTAGATGCGTCTAATACGTTAACCTGCTCTAGAAACATTAAGAAACCACGACATTCCACATCTAAACGCATTTGTTCTTCGTGGGTATATATCCGGCTTAAGCTAGTGCTAATGCCTTTGCAAAAATACGGCTTGATGTCTGTTTCTTGCAATGCCGCTAACTTTTCTAACCATGCGAGGGCTTTATAAATCTCATCGTGATGGAAACCCGCGCGCACAAGTTCTTCCGTTAACTCGTCTTGATCAACACGAATTTCCGTTTCACTGTGAATGAAGTTTTCAAACAGATACATGAGGATATCGAACATATTATTTTCCCCTCAATTTAACGTAACCACCAGGGACAGCGGCTACTAAACCACGCAACTCATATTCTAATAGTGATGCCATTGCTTGCGATACAGATAAGGCATTGCGCTGCGCTATAACATCAATAGCGGTGATGTCATATTCCACACTAGCTAATAATTTATCAGTTGCCAAGCTATTCACCGCACTTTTTTCATTTTGTTCGCCAACATCAAAGCTCATTTGCTGAGGTTGAACCCCAATTTCCAAAAGAATATCGTTTACATTAGTTACTAACTTAGCACCTTGTTGGATTAACCAGTGACAACCTTCAGAGTAAGCGTGAAAGAGGCTACCAGGTACAGCGAATACATCTCGCCCCATATCTGCGGCCAAATTTGCAGTTATCAAGGTACCGCTTTTAATTTTTGCTTCCACAACCAAGGTTCCAAGTGAAAGTGCGGCAATAATTCGGTTACGCCGGGGAAAATGCCACGGCTTAGGCCCCTGACCCGGGAAAAACTCTGTAACACTAACGCCGCCACTATCGTGTATTTCGTTATAAAGCTTACTGTTCTTTGCAGGGTATATTTTATCCGGCCCCGTACCCATAACAGCGATGGTACCTATACTGCCGGATATGGCGCCCACGTGAGCGGCGCTGTCTATGCCCATCGCCAAACCACTGGTAATGGCAATGCCATTGTTAGAGAGCCCCATTGCAAAGTCAGTCGCTATACGCTTTCCTTGAATACTCGCCCTTCTGCTGCCAACAATGGCTATTTGCGGTTGTTTTAGTAGCGCTTTACTTCCGGTAGCAAATAATACAAGCGGAGGGCTGTCTAGCTGCTTGAGTAACGGTGGATAGTCCGGTGAATCAAGGGTAATGACGTGCCTGTTTTCACTTACCTTCGCCCAATTCAACGCTGTGTCGATGTGCTTTTGTGTTATTTGATCAGTGAGTGTAGTGACCGTACTTCCCAAAGAAGAAGCTTGGCTTAAAAGTTCAATGGGAGAACATTGATGTTGCTCGAGCGCCTGTAACCACAGTTTAGGTGAAACACGCTGCGCAGAGGCTAGCGCTATCCATGCCGTTGCCGAGCTGTCTAAAGATGTAAATTGTGCGCTCATTGCCGCTCCTTACTAAGCGACAATGAGGCACTCGGAACGTTAAGGTTTAGCGACAATAAAGCCGCGCTTAATGCCTTTGTTCGCTCGTGTGATTAATCCGTAACTTGCCGCGTCAAATGTTTTGAATACCACAACTTCACCAACTTTAAGTGCGGGTTGCGACACTGTATCGATAAACCATTCACCACTTGTTTTTATGCCCGGTTCATCTACATAACGCGGACTTTCTTCATCTATGATGGCTGGACCTTGTGCGTAAACACCTAACACTGTTCCCGGTAAGACATCTGCCGCGCCCAAATCAAGGATAACAACGTCATACTTTCCTAACAGGTCGTGATCGTGTAGGTCTCCCACAACGGCCCCACGCTGAGACTTCGCAGGAACAAGTTCAAAGCTTTGCGGCTGTTTAAACCCACCAGCCATTAGCTTATCGCCGCGTTTAGCCTCTTGATTCGCATCATCAATAAAAAGCAGCATGGTGTCGTCTGCCTGACCTTTTTCTACTAAAGATGCCGTGGAAACATGGGTAACTTGTACGCCCAATATTTCTCCATCAAGGTTTTTAATAGTAGCGTGCTTTCTAATGACTCTATACTGGTCGTCAGTACTGAATTGCTGTTGACTTAGTACAAAGTCATCTGCAGCAAACCTTACGTTTCCGTCTTGGTTCCCTAACAGTTTCGGTAATGCCTGATAACTCTCTTCGTCTAGTAACATATGTTGTTTAATAAACGGCGATATGGTTGTCCAAGAAAGTACGTCTACAGGCTTTGGTTTTAACCGTTTGTCCGTTGAAGGTGACAGTTTGTAGCTAGGTTTATCTCGTTTTACCGATAAAACAGGCTGTCCGTCTATGTAGCCTACAACGATGACATCACCAGGATAAATCAAGTGAGGATTTTCAATTTGTGTGTTAGTGCGCCAAAGCTCTGGCCATAACCAAGGTTCATTCAAAAAAATGTTAGCAATGGCCCAGAGCGTATCACCACGTTTTACCGTGTAGGTTTCAGGTGCGGTATCTTTGAGTTGAAGTGCAAACGCTGGCAAAGACAGAATTGCACAAAGAAGGAGTGTTGCCCCGCGACGAGCGCTTATTAATCGCTTTTTCAAATTAACCACCTTCAAATTATTCACTATCACTTATTGTTGTTTTTTCAGACAATAGCACTATATCGGCATAAGTTCGTATTCTTATAGGGGTTCGGCAAAAAACTGCACGAATGCGCCCGATATACGTTAGAATAGTAACTTAATAAGCACTGTAAAGTGTGCTGGCAATTAGATCGTATATGTATTTATACAGCGAAAAGGTGAAGTAAGCGAGAAATGGCAATTTTAGACGTATTAAGTTTTCCTGATGAACGTCTTCGTACGGTAGCTAAGCCGGTAGAAGAAGTTAACGACGAAATTAAACAATTGGTATCGGATATGTTCGAAACCATGAAAGACGAGAACGGCATCGGCCTTGCGGCGACGCAGGTGAACCGTCATGTTCAAGTTGTTGTAATGGACGTATCGGAAGATCAAAACGAGCCACGTGTATTTATTAACCCAGAAATTACTCGCAAAGATGGCTCAACGATTAGTGAAGAAGGCTGTTTATCTGTTCCGGGTAATTACGCCAAAGTTGAGCGAGCAGAAGCGATTACGGTTAAAGCGTTAGATCAAAATGGCGAGGCATTCGAGCTAGACGCAGAAGGCCTACTTGCGATTTGTATTCAGCACGAGCTTGATCACTTAAAAGGTAAGCTGTTCATTGACTACCTTTCTCCGCTTAAGCGCCAACGTATTCGTAAGAAGCTTGAGAAAGAAGCGCGTCTTGCTGCGAAAGCCTAAGGAATAACGTGACAACTCCATTGAAAGTAATTTTTGCCGGTACACCGGATTTTGCAGCTAAACATCTATCAGCGTTACTCGAGAGCGAGCACGAAGTCATTGCTGTTTACACTCAGCCTGATAGACCCGCAGGGCGAGGTAAAAAGCTTACCGCCAGTCCGGTTAAAGTATTAGCAGAAGAAAACGCCATTCCAGTTTACCAGCCTCAGTCGCTTAAAGCTCAAGACGCTCAGGAAGAATTAGCCTCGCTCAATGCCGATTTAATGGTAGTTGTTGCTTACGGACTGATACTGCCTACCGCGGTGTTAAATGCACCTAAGCTAGGGTGCATTAACGTGCACGGCTCTATTCTGCCCAAGTGGCGAGGCGCGGCACCAATACAGCGTTCAATCTGGGCAGGTGACGCTGAGACTGGCGTAACCATAATGCAAATGGACGAAGGTTTAGACACGGGTGACATGTTACACATTGCCACACTGCCCATTGCCAATGACGACACCAGCGCAACAATGTATGAAAAGTTAGCTACACTTGGCCCTAAAGCCTTAGTGGATGTGGTTAACGATTTCGAGAGTTATACCCCAACAAAACAAGACGATACCCAGGCAACCTACGCTAATAAGCTATCTAAAGAAGAAGCGTTAATTAGTTGGTCTGATGATGCTAAGCAAATTGAGCGCAACATTCGTGCATTTAACCCATGGCCGGTTGCTTGGATGCAAGTTGAAGATCAAAACGTAAAAGTGTGGTCTGCTGATGTAGTTACATTAGATAAAAACGTGAAGCCGGGCACGGTAATAAGCGCAGATAAAGCAGGCATCACTATTGCGACAGGACGAGACGCCCTTCGCATTACCTCTCTTCAAATACCTGGTAAAAAGGCGCTACCTGCAGCAGATGTTATTAATGCCCGCCAGTCGTGGTTTGAAGTTGGCCGTTGTATTAAACAAGCAGACTAAAAGTGAAACCATTACCCCTTCCCAAACAAAAGAACCTGCGTGCAGATTGCGCGTGGGTTATTTACCAAATCTTAGAGCAAGGCAAATCATCACGCGAATGTTTAGAGCGAGTTCAGCGTAGGCACAATGCACGCGATAACGCTTGGTTACAAGAAATGTCGTTAGGGGTAATGCGTCGCCTTCCTCTTTTACAACATTGGCTAAGAGCCCTATTAGATAGGCCCCTTAAAGGTAATAAGAAAGTAATAGAGCACCTTATCCTGCTTGGGTTATATCAGCTGAACTTTTCTCGGGTTAGCAACCACGCGGCCGTGGGAGAAACCGTAGCAGCGGCGTCTTATTTAAACGCCGCTGGCCTTAAAGGTTTAGTCAATGCCGTTTTGCGTAATTTTCAGCGTGAGAACCTTGCCGATAAACCCGTCGACGATGCTATTATCAATAGCGGCTTACCGAAGTGGCTTTATAAAGCGATAGAGCAAGCCTACGGTGCAGAGGCCGACAATGTGCGTGCCGAAACTAACGCAATGGCACCGATTTGGCTTCGAGTGAATAGGCAGCAGGTGAGTTTTAGCGCCTTTACCGAAGCACTTGATAAGGCAGAAGTAAAATACACGCTAAGTGAAAGCCACCGCAATGCAATCGTCCTTTCTCAACGCGAAGATATTACGGGCTTACCCGGGTTTGAAAAGGGTCACTTTGCCGTACAAGACGGCGCGGCCCAATTAGCGGCACATTATTTACAACCACAAGCTAATGAGCGCATTTTAGATTGCTGTGCCGCTCCGGGCGGAAAAACCGGTCACATTGTAGAGTGTGCTCCTGACACAGAGTACGTGTTAGCACTCGATGCTGATGCCACACGCCTTAAACGCGTAGAAGAAAATATGACGCGATTGCAGCATAAGGTAGACATTAGGCAAGGTGATGCAGCTAACCCTGAATCATGGTGGGACGGAAAACCCTTCGATAGAATTTTGTTAGACGCTCCCTGCTCTGCCACTGGTGTTATTCGTCGTCATCCAGATATTCGCTGGCTGCGTAAAGCAAATGACATAGATAACTTAGCACAGCTACAACGCCGCATCTTAGATACATTGTGGGGCTTATTGAAACCTGGCGGTACGCTGCTTTATGCCACCTGCTCTATTTTACCGAAAGAGAATATGGCGCAAATACAACAGTTCCTTGCTGACACGCCAGATGCGTCGCTATCTCCTATTTTAAAAACGGAAACACCAGACAAGCCAGGCCGTCAAATTACACCAGGTGAGCAACAAATGGATGGTTTCTACTATGCGAGGCTGGTAAAGTCACAAGACTGAGGGCTCACGCATTGTGCAGCGGTACAATGTAAGACCAGCAAGAAGACGAAGGCAAAATAATAACGATGAAAATCATCATTTTAGGGGCAGGCCAAGTAGGCGGTACGCTTGCTGAAAACTTAGTTGGTGAAAATAACGAAATTACCGTTATAGATTCAGACCCCACCATTCTACGGGCACTTCAAGACCGTCTAGATCTACAAGTAGTCACGGGTGTTGGTTCTCACCCTGACGTACTGCGTAAAGCAGGGGCAGAAGACGCTGACATGCTTATCGCCGTTACTAACAGTGACGAAAGTAACATGTTGGCGTGTCAGGTGGCCTACAGCTTATTTAAAACCCCCACAAAAATAGCCCGCGTACGCTCTGAACAATACATTATTTATCAAGAGCAGCTGTATAAGCAGCAAGATATTCCTGTCGACCATATCATTGCCCCCGAACAGCTAGTGACCAAAGCAATTAAGCGCCTTATCGATTATCCCGGCGCGCTACAGGTAGTAGAGTTTGCTGAAGGCAAGGCAAGTTTGGTCGCGGTTAAAGCCTATTATGGTGGCCTGTTGGTAGGTCATGCGCTATCTGCCCTGAAAGACCATATGCCTAACGTTGAGACCCGCGTGGCCGCCATCTATCGCCGAGGCCGCCCTATTCGACCATTGGGCACGACGGTTATAGAAGCGGATGACGAAGTCTTCTTTATTGCAGCGACCAAACATATCCGCGCGGTAATGAGTGAACTACAAAAATTAGAGTCTAGCTATAAGCGCGTCATGATAGCGGGCGGTGGTTTAATTGGTGCAGGACTGGCTAAGCAGCTCGAGCACAACCACAATGTAAAACTTATCGAATACAGCCCTGAACGGGCTAAATACCTTTCTGCTAACTTAGATAAAACCATTGTTTTCAGTGGCGATGCCTCTGACCCTGAGCTACTCAGCGAGGAAAATATCGAACAGGTAGATGCGTTTATCGCGGTTACCAATGACGATGAAGCGAATATTATGTCGGCCATGCTGGCCAAGCGTATGGGTGCACAGAAAGCCATGGTGCTTATCCAACGCAGCGCTTACGTGGATTTAGTTCAAGGTGGCGAAATCGACATTGCGTTTTCACCCCAGCAAGCCACTATATCGGCCCTGCTTACTCACGTACGTCGTGGTGACATTGTGAATGTTTACTCGTTGCGCAGGGGCGCTGCTGAAGCCATTGAGGCCATCGCGCACGGCGATGAAAACACCTCTAAAGTGGTGGGCAGACAAATTGGTGATATTAAACTGCCACCGGGTACTACCATTGGCGCTATCGTTCGCGATGAACAGGTTATTATTGCTCATAGCGATACCAAGATAGAAGCTAACGATCACGTTATTCTGTTTTTGGTAGATAAGAAGTATATCAACGACGTGGAAAAGCTCTTCCAACCGAGCGCGTTTTTCTTTGGCTGACACGCTATAGCCTCACCGTAGGGCTTACGCTGCGCAACCTAAGTCGCAGTTTGAGCACAGAAAATTAAACACAAAGGGCGATAGTTGAAGTTATCGCCCTTTCTAGTTTAATAAACCGATAATTTTAGCGTGTACCGCGAATGTATTAGCTGCGCCAAAAGGTAGGCGAGAACAGTACAAGAAGCGAGAATACTTCTAAACGACCAAACACCATACCGGTAACCAAAATCCACTTTCCGGCGTCGGTTACATCGGCATAGTTTGCCGCCACACTGCCTAAGCCTGGGCCTAGGTTGTTCAACATTGCCGCCGTTGCGGTAAACGCACTTAAGTTATCAAGACCAGTAGCGATAAGGCCAATCATAAGCACAACAAATACCACAGCATAGGCTGAGAAGAACCCCCAAACAGCCTCTACTACTCTATCGGGCATGGCACGGTCGCCAAACTTAACGCTGTACACAGCTTTAGGATGAATGAGCCTATCGACTTCACGTTTACCTTGTAAGAACAAGAGGCAAACCCTTACAACCTTCAACCCGCCGCCTGTCGAGCTTGCGCAGCCCCCGATAAAGCTTGAGAATATTAGCATTATCGGCAAAAACGTTGGCCATATTGAAAAGTCAGTGGTAGCGAAACCTGCTGTAGTGCTTATCGATACCGCTTGGATCATGGCTTGATCTAAAGCCTGCTCGGCGGAAGTGTAATAACCTGACAATGTCAGCACTAAGAAACAAATGCCAATAAGTGAAGCCTGAATAATAAAGAACGCTTTAAACTCAGGGTCTTTGAAATACCCTTTAACGGAACGAGAACTCACCGCGGCATAGTGCAACGAGAAATTAAGGGCGGCGATAAGTAGAAATACCGTACACACTACGTTGACCATGGGGCTATTGAAATACCCCAAGCTCGCGTCGTGGTTAGAAAAGCCCCCAATGGCGACGGTAGAGAACGCATGACAAATAGAATCGAACACATTCATACCCGCGAGCCAATAAGCACCTGCACACGCAATAGTAATTGATAAATAGATATACCAAAGGTGCTTTGCGGTGTCGGCAATACGCGGCGTCATTTTGTTATCTTTTACAGGGCCAGGCGTTTCAGCGCGGTAAAGCTGCATGCCACCCACACCTAGAATTGGCAAAATAGCGACAGCGAGTACGATGATACCCATCCCGCCTAGCCACTGAAGCTGCTGGCGATAAAACTGTACAGAATGGGGCAGAAAGTCTATCCCTTCGATAACTGTTGCCCCAGTGGTGGTAAGGCCTGAAAACGACTCAAAAAATGCGTCGGTCACTGTCATGCTCGGCTGCTCGAGCAAGATAAGCGGAATTGCACCTACACTTGCCAGTACTGACCAAAACAGCGCCACGATAAGAAACCCTTCTCGTGCTCTTAAGTCACTTTTCTCCAAGCGGTTGGGATACCATAACGCCATGCCTCCTATAACGCACAATATAAAGGCCAGGGTAAAAGGTAAGCCACTGCCATCTTGATAAATCAACGACACAATAGCCGGTGGGATCATGGTTACGCTAAAAAGCGCGATTAATAACCCAAGTATTCGTATGATGGCACGGTAGTGCATTGTTCGTTATGCCTTTGTTTTTATAGTGGCGCAGTGTTAAAAAGTGCATTTATGGACACGCTAAAATGCTATTCGTAAAACGCGAATGCATCAATATTGCGTATAGGATTTTGATTATAGGACTATAATGAATGTGGGGAAACCTTTGTATCCCCACATCGCGAAACAAAAATAAACCGTACTTGTCGCTATTTCATTGCTAATACGGTTTTAACCATTTTAGTGATGCTGCTATGGGCTTGAGAAACACTTTCAGCCAACATATAAGCAGGGGTGGTGACAAGTTTGGCATCATTATCAACGACCACTTCATCGACTTTACAATCTACGTGTGATGCACCTAACGCATTGACACCATTAGCCGTGCCCTCATCGTTACCAATAGTCAGCTTTACGTGGTTACCGTATACCTTGGCAGCCAATACTGGAGCAATACAGGCATAGGCGGCTGGCTTTTTCGCCTGAGCAAAGGACTTGCACACATTTAACACGTCTTCATTAAACGAGCAGTTTTCGCCGTCTACCGCGAATGTACAAAAGTTCTTAGCGGCACCAAAGCCACCTGGCACAATTAGCGTGTCGAATGCGTTTACATCGCATTCAGTGACGGGCTTGATGTCACCCCGCGCCACGCGCGCAGACTCTACAAGTACGTTTCGAGTCTCGCCTTCTGATACTTCACCGGTTAAATGATTTACCACGTGTAATTGCTCTACATCTGGTGCAAAACACGTATAGGTTGCCCCTTCTTGTTCGATGGCTAGAAGCGTTAATACGGATTCATGCAATTCAGCTCCGTCGAACACCCCACTACCACTTAAAATAACGGCTACTTTTTTCATATTGTCCTCCTAGACGCGATGCCATCTACTTATTCAAAATTTGGCTATTAATCACACAACTGTTCAAAAAAAGTTCTTAATAAATCGTGTATACATTGTTAATGGTTATGCTACATTACTTGACCAACTTGGTTAAACCAAAAATAAACGTACACCAAGTTATCCACACAAAATGGAATGTTTAGTAGCAGGTACGCTGTTTTCACACCTTAGGCTCATTCCCTTATTTTTCTTGATTTGAAAGGTGATCTTTAACTTGACAAAGATCGCCACGATCGTCGTGCGCCAAACTTTAGATCACAAAGTTATCCACAGGCAGGTTGTGATCGCATATTGTCCTTAATGTGCCTTCATGATATGGCGATCAGCGCTAGTCTGTGGCATCCTTGCGCTCATATTGTATCTCGGAAAATCGCTATCTATGCCTGATTCTAAAAAGCCGCCATTTATTCTTGTTGATGGATCGTCTTATCTCTTTCGTGCTTTTCACGGTCTACCACCTTTAACCAACTCAAAAGGTCAAGACACCGGCGCTATTTACGGCGTTGTAAATATGCTCAAGAGCCTGATCAAACAATATAACCCAACTCACATGGCGGTTATTTTTGACGCTAAAGGCAAAACCTTTCGCGACGATATTTATAAAGAATATAAAGCTAACCGCCCGCCAATGCCGGAAGAGCTAAGAAGTCAGATCGAGCCCTTACACACGATTATCAAAGCGATGGGTCTACCGGTTATTGTTGAGTCGGGTGTGGAAGCTGATGATGTTATTGGTACATTAGCAAAGCACGCCACAGAAAAAGGGATCGATACACTTATCAGTACGGGCGACAAAGATATGGCTCAACTGGTGAACAAGCATGTCACACTAATCAATACCATGACTAACCAGCTTATGGATGTGGAAGGTGTAAATACTAAATTCGGTATCCCTCCTGAACTTGTGATCGACTTTCTCGCGCTTAAAGGCGACAAGGTTGATAACATCCCAGGCGTGCCAGGGGTTGGTGATAAAAGCGCTCAAGCACTATTAAACGGTATCGGCGGTATTGACGAGATATATAAGAATTTAGACAAGATCGCCGACCTTTCATTTAGAGGCAGTAAGTCGATGGCTGCTAAAATGGAAGAGTATGAAGAACAGGCCCGCCTTTCTTACACCCTCGCCACGATTAGTATCGATCTGGAATTGGACTACGATGTCGAAACGCTAATGCCTTGCCAAGCCGACAATGAACAACTTCGCGATCTATTTGCCGAATACGAGTTTAAGCGTTGGCACGCTGAAGTGAGTGCTTTGTTAGCAGGCGGCGATACATCTAGTGCTACAGAATCCACAAGCGCTGAAAGCAGCGACTCTACGCAAACGAGTGAATCTGCGACATCTGGCGATATTGATAAGTCTAAGTATGAGACCGTGCTAGATGAAGAAACATTTAATACTTGGCTTGGCAAATTGCAAAAAGCACAGCTCATTGCGTTTGATACTGAAACGACCAGCCTTAATTATATGGATGCAGAGCTTGTTGGCGTCTCATTTTGTATTGAAGAAGGTGAGGCTGCCTATGTACCTGTAGCGCATGATTACCCAGATGCTCCGACACAGTTATCTCGCGAGTTTGTATTAGATGCACTTAAGCCTATTTTAGAATCGAGCAATATCATTAAAGTAGGTCAGCATATCAAATACGATAAAAACGTATTGGCAAACTACGATATTACGTTGAACGGTATTGGCTTTGACACCATGCTTGAGAGTTATGTGCTTAACAGCACTGCACAACGTCACGACATGGACTCCCTTGCTCTTGCCTATCTCGGCCACAAAACCATTCACTTTGAAGACATTGCCGGTAAAGGGGCGAAGCAACTTACGTTTAACCAAATTGCTCTTGAGGAAGCTGGGCCGTATGCTGCTGAAGATGCGGATATTACGCTTCGCTTGCACAATACAATATGGGCTAAGCTGAAAGAAATTCCAGAGCTTAAGAACTTGTTAATTGATGTAGAAGTGCCCCTTGCTTGCGTACTGTCGCGAATGGAGCAAGAAGGGGTATTAATTGATAGTCAAAGATTGAGTCAGCAAAGCCAAGATCTTGCCGCCCGTATCGCTGAGCTGGAAAAAGAAGTCCATGAAGAAGCCGGCGAACCATTTAACCTTGGTTCAACAAAGCAGCTTCAACATATTCTATTTGAAAAGATGTCGCTGCCCATAATAAAGAAAACGCCTAAAGGCGCGCCATCAACGTCTGAAGACGTGCTACAGGAGCTTGCCCTTGAATACCCGCTTCCCAAGAAAATTATGGAATACCGGGGATTAACCAAGTTGAAAAATACCTACACCGATAAGCTTCCAAAGATGATCAATCATCGAACAGGCCGTGTCCACACATCTTACCATCAGGCCATAACAGCGACCGGAAGACTCTCTTCTACCGATCCGAATTTACAAAACATCCCTATTCGCAACGAAGAAGGCCGTCGTGTACGCCAAGCCTTTGTTCCCCGTAAAGGAAACAAGTTTGTTGCTGCCGATTACTCGCAAATTGAACTGCGCATTATGGCTCATCTGTCAGGGGATAAAGGTCTGTTAGATGCGTTTGCACATGGCAAAGATATACATAAAGCCACCGCATCAGAGGTATTTGGGGTGCCGCTTGACGAAGTAACAACCGAACAGCGACGTAGCGCTAAGGCCATTAACTTTGGCCTTATTTACGGCATGAGTGCATTTGGGTTGGCTAAGCAATTAAATATTCCCCGTAATGAAGCCCAGAAATACATGGATCTTTACTTCGAACGTTACCCTGGTGTACTTGAATATATGGACTCAACCCGCGAGAGTGCAAAAGAAAAAGGCTATGTTGAAACGGTATTTGGCCGACGTCTTTACCTGCCAGATATTAAAGCAAGCAATGGTGCCCGTAGAAAAGGCGCAGAACGCGCCGCTATCAATGCGCCTATGCAGGGTACAGCCGCAGACATCATTAAAATGGCTATGATCAAAGTGGATGACTGGATTTCAAAGAATGCCGCAGACGATGTCACTATGATGATGCAAGTGCACGATGAGTTAGTGTTCGAAATAAAAGAAGATAAAGTCGATAGCTATGTGAAGACCATCAACACGCTTATGGAAAGCGCTGCAACGCTTAATGTACCGCTTGTTGTTGAAGCGGGTGTTGGTGAAAACTGGGACGAAGCGCACTAGTTTAGTAATTAGATTACAGTTTTATCGTTAAAAGGCAGCGTAATTTCATTAATTTTGGTAATTTAATTACATAACGCTCTTGCCTTTTCTGTGCTTTGTTGTAATATTACGCATGTAGGGTACAGAGGTGAGAAAGCTGTTTTCAAACCTTTGCTTTAACCCCGACAGTTTTGTCGGGGTTTTTTTATGTCTGAAGAAAATAGATAATCATTAATTATCAACAGTTTAAATAAAAACAAAGAAATAATTTAGATTTTTCTGAACTTCTTCACTTTTAGCTACTCTATATCTTCGGTTTTTATGTGTTTTCTCTCAGTTTACGCCTCGCACTATGCGAGGCGTTCTTTTTTCTAACACAGCAATTTGTGACATCATCTCAAGCGCTAATCTTGTCCCTCGACAACAGCCCCCTCTTCATCACTTTTTTTGTCTAGCCCGAACCATCCATCTAGAATACGTTCAAGTTCTGGTAAACCGTGTTTATTTAATGAAGAGAAAGTCTGAACCGTGACATCCCCCATAAACGCAAGTGCTGCTTCTTGTGCCATAAGCAGCTGCGCCTTACGCTTACCACTTTTTAATTTGTCGGCTTTAGTTAATAGCGCTAACACTGGAATATTCGACTCTACAGCCCAGTGAATCAAGTCTTGGTCTAGGTCTTTAAAAGGATGGCGGATGTCCATTAATACGACTAACCCTTTAAGCGACTTACGCTTTTGTAGGTATTCGCCCAACGACGCCTGCCACTTCTTTTTCATCGCGACAGGGACTTTTGCAAACCCATAGCCAGGTAAGTCAACTAAACGCAGTTCTTCTTCTAATTCAAACACGTTGATTAACTGTGTACGGCCAGGGGTTTTACTGGTTCTTGCCAAATTTCGTTGGCGCGTTAACGTATTTAGTGCGCTTGATTTTCCCGCATTTGAGCGGCCGGCAAACGCTACTTCAATTCCGGTATCGTTCTTCAAGTGACGAATATCAGGTGCACTCGTAAAGAACTTTGCTTTGGTGTAATACGACATCTAGACTTACCTCCACATGCGTCTCAACCTTCGGTTTACAGTTTTTTAATGAATAAACCAACTAAAAACCATAGTTTTATCATGGAATAGGTTTTTCTGACGCGTTAAATGTGTAAAATACGCATGATATCACGTATATCACGCTAGCCGTTGGATCCATTTAAGAGATTTATTATGAAAAAACTGTGTTTGTTGGTATGTATGTCTTTAGGTTTAAGCGCAACTGCGATAGCAGAAGGCGACGCCGAGGCAGGTAAAGCGAAATCTGCAGTCTGTGCAGCCTGTCATGGCCCTGATGGCAATAGCATGATTGACATGAACCCTAAGCTTGCTGGCCAACATGAGAAGTACATTGTTAAGCAATTAACCGAATTTAAACTTGCTTCACAAACAGGTGGTGAAGAAGGACGCAACAATGCTGTGATGAATGGTATGGCTGCCCCACTTTCAGAGCAAGACATGAAAGATTTAGCTGCTTACTTTTCTAGCCAAGAGCCTAAAGCGGGTGAGACACCAGAACAATACGTTGAAGCGGGTCGCGCACTTTATCAAGGCGGCGATGAGTCTAGAGGCGTAACAGCGTGTATTGCATGCCACGGTCCGAAAGGTAACGGCATGGGCTTAGCAGGTTTCCCTGATATTAGTGGGCAACACGCTACCTACACGGCTTCACAGTTAAAAGCATTCCGTTCAGGCCAACGTCATAACGACATGAATGGCATGATGCGTGATATTGCGATGAAATTAACTGACGAAGATATCGAAATTTTATCTAATTATATTGCGGGCTTACACTAAGACGCAGCCTGTTTACACATTGTTGTTAAATATTTGTTACCAAAAAAGTTGTATTTTAAAATTATTCGTGTAATCTAACGGCGTAGTTTGTAGGTGCCTTTGAAAAGCTACAAACTAAATAACAAGAATAATAATAAAAATGCAGCATGGAAGACGGGATAAAGAGCCACGAGGGCCAAAAACAACAATACAGCTCTGCGAACAATAAAAATAAGGGGAGCATAGCTAGGGAAGCCAGCTACACATAGAAGTGTATAACGGGAGAGGTGTCATCTGACACTCAATCAATGTAAGGTGATGGTGAAAGCCATCACCTTTTTCTTTTTCAGCGCTTTAATATTCACGTTTCCTATGACTTGCCCTTTATGCCAAAGCCCTCACGCATCTCATTATCACACCGATAAGAAACGCGATTATTTTCAGTGTAGTCGGTGCGAGCTTGTTTATGTGGGCCCTGCCTATTTGCCCTCTAAAGAACGCGAAAAGCAAGAGTACGACCTTCATGAAAACAGTTTTGAAGATGTCGGCTATAGAAAGTTTTTACGAAAGGTTTTAACGCCACTTACACCTTATATTGATGCCCATGAGCCTGGCACACTAAAAGGCTTAGATTTCGGCTGTGGCCCTGCTCCTGTACTCGCGGCGATGCTAACAGAACAAGGCGTTCAAATGAGTACGTATGACCCGTTTTACGCCAACACGTCCGATGCGTTATCACATACATATAATATTGTTACATGTACAGAAGCCATCGAACATTTTCATGCTCCTCACAAGGAATGGGCCTTGCTCAATTCGCTTTTGGCTCCAAAGGGTATACTTGCCATTATGACGAAGCGCGTTTTAGATAAAGCGCGGTTTGAAAATTGGCATTATAAAAACGATATTACCCACGTCAGTTTTTTCAGTGAGGCAACGTTTAGATTTTTAGGGCAAAGAGACGGCTTAGACGTGGCCTTCCCCGCTGACGATGTTGTTTTACTAAAAAAGATTTAGAACAGAAACGTCTACAAGTAAGCTTCACCCGTATTGATTTTATATAGCTAACCCAAAGATCGATACGTAGATACGAATTCGCGCTATAATAGCGCTGTTTTTTCACTCTCTTTGTTATTTGGAAATTATGGCACGTTCAAAGAAATCTCGTAAAGTCGGCCTTATCGGCGTTCGTAAAGATCCAGACTTTAAACCTAGCGAAAACCGTAAATCAGACTCGCCTCGCCCGAAAAAACATAAGGGCAAGCCCGCTGGTAACCGCCACAATGTTGAACAGAAAAAAGTGACGGGCAAAAAGAGTGCAGAGAATAAAGACCCTCGCCATGGCAGCAAAAAGCCAATCCAGCTTGTTAAAACGGAAACGCCTACTCCAGTACAGAAGAAAAAGTTTGCTACACCAGCACAAGAACTCGCAGCTCTTGAAGCAGACCAACGCCTAACGGACTTACTTGACAAGCTAGATGATGACAAGACCTTAACTCGTGAGCAACAAGCTTATGTGGACGAGAAAATGGCGCGCCACCGTATATTGTGCGACCTACTAGGCATAGTAGAAGAAGATGATGAAGACGACGATATGGATCCGTTTGACGATTTAGACGCTATTAACATCGACGACTTTAAGCATTAATAATTACGGGAAAGAGTCATGCTTTGGGCAGTACTTTCAGGCATTGCGCTACTAATCATTCTTGGGCTTGGGTTTTACGCAGGCAAGCTGCTGTTTTTATTGAATCAACAGAAGAAACGACAGGAAGCCGCAAGGCAGTCTCGGATTGTCAATATCACCGACAGCGTCATTGTAATAGCCAAAGCAATGGACCAGCAACAGTGCGACCTTTCAGAAGGTGTGATCCGCATTGTAAACTTGCTTAATGCACTGCCGATTAGTTCGCCACCCGATTTTAAAGCGCAGTATCCTCATATTCATGCGCTTTTTACAGAAGTAAGTGGCTTCGCTATTTTAGAAGAGAGGCAACAACTTCCTAAAAGCGAGCGCCGAAAGCAGGATATTGCCAGAGAGCAAATCGAGTCGGAATATGAGTCAAAAGTGTTAGAAGAACTTCCTGCTTTGCAGTCCTATTGTGGAAGCTTGTTGGCGGCTCAGAACGGCTAGTATTAGAGCGACAGTAATAGAAGAAGATTTAGGCTGAGTACTTAGTGTGCTCGGCCTTTTTTATTTGAATTGTACTTTTTGCGCGTTTACTCCACTGCCAGTTCGCAGGTACGTTCGTAACAATGACAGCTAATTTCATGGTCATTCACCATACCTACCGCCTGCATAAACGCATAGCAAATTGTTTCGCCAACAAAATTAAACCCCTGCTTTTTTAACGCTTTTGACATGGCTTTTGATTCATCGGTCGAGGTAGGCGCTTGCTTAAAGTCTTCCCACCTATTGATAACGGTGCGCCCGTCTGTGAACTGCCAAATAAATTCACTAAATGGCTGCGTTTGTTCTATAGCGAGAAAGCCTTTAGCATTTCGGATGATCGACGCAATTTTTAATCGATTGCGAATAATACCTTTATCTTGCATAAGTCGCTCGATATCAGATTCGCCCATTACGGCAATCTTTTCTGGGTTAAATTGATGAAAAGCGTTCTCAAAGTTTTGCTGCTTTTTAAGAATTGTTAACCAAGACAACCCCGCCTGCTGACCGTCTAAACATAACTTTGTAAACAATGCTCGACTGTCTAATTCGGGGACGCCCCACTCAGTGTCGTGATAAGCGAGATAAGTGGGGTCATTACTCACCCATCCACACCGGTGTAGCGGCTGCTTTTTCTCTATTTTTGTCTGATCACCCATGGTTAAAAATTAAATCCTTGTTGTGAAGCGGCATATTACCCTTATTCAACCCGTTTTTTCACGGTTTACACCTACATACTATGCCTGACAAATTGTATACTATCCCACCTTTATTTAAGTCAGATAACTAATAAGCAGCGGATGTATGCAGAAATACGATATTAAGACCTTTCAAGGGTTGATCCTTGCGCTTCAAGATTATTGGGCGCGTCAGGGCTGCGTTATTATTCAGCCTCTGGATATGGAAGTGGGTGCAGGAACTTTCCACCCGATGACGTTCCTACGTTCTTTAGGTCCAGAGCCTATGAGTAGCGCTTATGTTCAACCGTGTCGCCGACCTACTGATGGTCGTTATGGCGAGAACCCAAACCGCTTACAACATTACTATCAGTTTCAAGTAATGCTTAAGCCTTCGCCTGATAATATTCAGGAGTTGTACTTGGGCTCTTTGAAAGAGTTAGGTTTCGATCCGCTGGTTCACGACATACGCTTCGTTGAAGACAACTGGGAATCGCCAACGCTAGGTGCGTGGGGTCTAGGTTGGGAAGTATGGCTAAACGGTATGGAAGTGACCCAGTTTACTTACTTCCAGCAAGTAGGCGGTATTGAATGTAAGCCTGTTACCGGTGAAATTACCTATGGCCTAGAACGATTGGCCATGTATGTTCAAGGCGTAGATAGCATTTACGATCTTGTATGGACTGACGGTCCGATGGGTAAAGTAACCTACGGTGACGTATTCCACCAAAATGAAGTAGAGCAATCGACGTATAACTTTGAGCACGCCAATGTGGAAGCGTTGTTTAGAACCTTCGACGAATGCGAAGCGGAAAGCAAAAAGCTGATAGAAAACAGTCTTCCACTTCCTGCTTATGAACAGGTAATGAAAGCGTCCCACGCGTTTAACCTTTTAGATGCACGACACGCTATCTCTGTTACTGAGCGCCAGCGCTATATTCTTCGCGTAAGAACACTCGCTAAAGCGTGTGCAGAAAGTTATTACCAAGCGCGTGAAGCTTTAGGCTTCCCACTATGTAACAAGGAGGCATAAGCGTGCGTACTGAAAATTGTTTAGTTGAATTAGGTACTGAAGAGTTACCACCAAAAGCACTTAAGTCTTTGGGCGAAGCCTTCGCCACACAATTTGAAGCAGCACTTAGCCAAGCTGACTTAAGCTTTGACTCAGTTAGCTGGTTTGCAGCCCCTCGCCGCTTAGCGGTTTACGTGTCAGGTCTTGCTGAAGGTCAGGCTGACAAAGTGGTTGAAAAACGAGGCCCAGCGGTTTCAGCAGCATTTGATGCAGACGGAAATCCAACAAAAGCTGCACAGGGCTGGGCCCGTGGTAACGGTATTGACGTTGCTGACGCAGAGCGCCTTGTTACAGACAAAGGCGAATGGCTTCTTCATAAAGCCCACGTTCCGGGACAATCTGTTGCTGAGCTGTTAGAAGGTTTGATTAATCAAGCAGTAAGCAAGTTACCTATTCCAAAGCCTATGCGCTGGGGTAACTACAACACTCAGTTTATTCGCCCTGTGCACACCCTTTGTGTGCTTTATGGAAGCGAAGTCGTTAACGTTTCAGTATTGGGCCTAACAAGCGGCCGCGTTGTACAAGGTCATCGATTCCACGGCGAAGGTCGTTTTGAGCTTGATCATGCTGACAACTACGCCTCTGCATTAGAGCAACAATATGTGTTGGCAGATTTTGAAGCGCGTAAAGATAAAGTACGCCAGCAACTTGAAGACGCAGCCAAAAACTTATCGCTTAAGCCAGATTACGACGAAGAACTGCTGGAAGAAATTGCTTCCCTGGTAGAGTGGCCTGTAGTGCTGCAAGCAGGATTCGATAAGGGTTTCTTAGAAGTGCCGAAAGAAGCACTTATCTACACAATGAAGGACGACCAGAAGTATGTGCCGCTGCTTGATAGTGATGGCGCACTTTCTAACACTTTCTTGTTTGTGACGAATATTGAAAGCCATGACGCATCTCAAGTTATCTCAGGTAATGAGAAAGTTATCCGCCCTCGCCTTGCCGATGCAGAGTTCTTCTTTAACAGCGATAAAAAGACAACGCTAGAAAGCCGCCTTGAAAGCTTAGAAACCGTGTTATTCCAAAAGCAGCTTGGAACGCTTAAAGAAAAGTCTGAACGTATTTCTGCCCTATCGGCGTTTATCGCTTCGCAAATAGATGCGAATGAAACACAAGCAGCAAGAGCTGGTCTTCTAGCTAAAACCGACTTAATGTCGAACATGGTTATGGAGTTTCCAGACGTTCAGGGCGTTATGGGTAAATACTATGCGTTAAACGACGGTGAAGATGCACCTGTTGCTGAAGCGCTGTACGAACAATACATGCCGCGTTTTGCTGGCGACGCCCTTCCTAGTTCTGGCGTAAGCGCATCAGTAGCCCTTGCTGACAAACTTGATACACTAGTTGGTATATTCGGTATTGGCCAGCTGCCAAAAGGCGATAAAGACCCGTTTGCGCTTCGTCGTGCAGCCATCGGTGTTTTACGTATTGTTACCGAGCTATCACTGCCATTAGACCTTGAAACGCTTGTAAGTAAAGCTATTGACGTTTACGGCAATAAATTAACAAATGCTGAAACACAAACGCAGGTTGTTGATTTTGTATTAGGTCGCTTCAATGCCCTCCTACAAGATCAAGCTATCGCCATTGACGTTATTCAAGCCGTAGCAGCCCGTCGCCCTACTAAGCCATCTGATTATCTAGCTCGTGTCCATGCGGTTGATAAATTCAAGGCATTAGAAGAGGCAGAGGCGTTAGCTGCCGCTAACAAACGCGTAGCAAATATTCTTGCTAAGCAGAACGTCGAAGTAACAGCAACTGTCAATATTGATGAATCACTGTTGGCTGAAGACGCTGAAAAAGCGCTTTACGTTGAGCTAAAAGCCGCCCAGAAAGAAGTCGAAATTGCCGTTCCTTCACAGGACTACACGCGTATTCTTACCACGCTTGCAACCTTACGAAATGTAATCGATAACTTCTTTGATAACGTAATGGTTATGGCAGATGACGAAGCAGTTAAACATAACCGACTTGCTTTGCTATCGCTTTTAAGGCAACTTTTCCTTACTACCGCGGATATTTCAATTCTCGCGAAGTCATAGGCGAGTTAAAGTTAATACGGTATTAGACCGTAGAAACGAAAAGCCCAGCTTCACGTTGGGCTTTTTTATAAATGGAGACGCTGTGAAAAAGTTATTAACTATTGCTTCTATGTGTATGGCACTTTCAGCATGCTCTAGCAGTGGAAGTTTTAAAATTCCAGAAATAGCACCAGAAGTGCCCCGCATTCAATTTGAAAACATGTTTTTAAGAGGCGTGTTTAACTGGTGGGAGGCTGACCCAAGCTACAAGTTTCAACGTTCAGGCACGGGGTGGACGGTAGATGTTGAGCTTATCGCTGACGGTCAACCTTACGACTTCAGGTTATCAGATGCGAAATGGACGCCCTCACAGAGCTGTGGTGGCAAATATAAAGGCCAGCCTGTAATGTTAGGCTCTACCGCTTATTTAGTCTGTGAGCAAGGCTCAGAGAACTTACAATTTACTCCCTCTACTACAGGTACTTATCGCTTTACTGTAAACCCAGCTAGTGCGGGAGAAGTTACATTGGTAGTGTCTAAATTGTAATTTACTTAGATTAAACTTTTAAACTTCTGCGAAAAAGGTAGATAGCTATTCGTCTTTTTCGCAGCAGGATTTTAAAAGAATTCTATTTCAAGTTCGGCTAGCGTCATTGTCCCGTAATCGCTTGTTTAGGTTGAGCGGAACACATTTCGTCACGCAAAAAAAAACGACCCTGTCGGGTCGCCTTTGAAAAAGATTTCTATCAGGTAGCGCTACACGTCTAGGTTTTCTACCTTCAGTGCATTCGCTTCGATAAATTCTCGGCGCGGTTCTACTTGGTCGCCCATTAACGTTGTAAACAACTGGTCACAACCAATGGCATCTTCAATGGTAACTTGAAGCATACGGCGACCTTCTGGATCCATGGTCGTTTCCCAAAGCTGTTCCGGGTTCATCTCGCCTAACCCTTTATAGCGCTGAATGTATTGACCACGTTTCGCTTCATTCATTAACCAGTCTAACGCTTCTTTAAAAGATTCTACTGGCTGTTTACGTTCACCCCGCTTGATGTAAGCATCTACACTCATCATGTCATTAATAGCTAAGTTAAGCTCTTTCAGACGCTGGTACTCAGACGACTCAATGAATTCATGGTCGATAATATACTCATAATCGATACCGTGCATACGCATGATGATCGTGATGTAGTATTCGCTCAGCTCAGCATCAGTACGAATTTCATAACGGTATGTAGCACCATCGTTCTCGCGCTCTGTAAGCTGTTCTACGAAGTGTTTTGCTACATGCTCTAGCGCTGATTCATCTTTCAGGTCTTCAAGGTTTAGCGTAGGCGTGTACAGCATACGGTAAAGAATTGCTGAAGGCATCTTGCGCTTCATACGCGCGATCATTTTTTCTACTGACTGATATTGTTTAACAAGGTTTTCTAGCCCTACACCACTGATGCCTGGGTCCTCATCACTGGTGTGCAAAGATGCGCCATCAATTGCAATACCTGTTAGGTAATTAGTCAAAGCATCGTCGTCTTTTAGATACTGCTCTTGCTTACCTTTCTTCACTTTATAAAGCGGTGGCTGTGCGATATAGACGTAGCCACGTTCAATAATCTCTGGCATTTGACGGTAGAAGAACGTAAGTAGAAGTGTACGGATATGCGAGCCATCAACGTCAGCATCGGTCATAATGATGATGCTGTGATAGCGTAGTTTCTCTGGGTCATATTCGTCACGGCCAATACCACAGCCTAATGCCGTGATAAGCGTTGCAACTTCTTGTGAAGAAAGCATCTTGTCGAAACGTGCTTTCTCTACGTTAAGAATTTTGCCTTTAAGCGGCAAAATAGCTTGGTTCTTACGATTACGACCCTGCTTAGCTGAACCGCCCGCCGAGTCACCCTCCACTATGTACAGTTCGCTTAGTGCAGGATCTTTTTCCTGACAATCAGCAAGCTTGCCTGGCAGGCCAGCTAAGTCTAGTGCGCCCTTACGACGTGTCATTTCACGAGCTTTACGGGCTGCTTCACGCGCGCGAGCAGCATCGATAATTTTACCCGCAATGATTTTACTTTCCGCTGGGTTTTCTAATAGAAACTCAGCAAGCTTTTCGTTCATTGCCGATTCAACAGCAGGGCGTACCTCAGAAGAAACCAACTTATCTTTTGTCTGTGAGCTGAATTTCGGGTCAGGTACTTTTACGGAAATAACGGCAGTTAACCCTTCACGAGCATCGTCACCACTGGCATTGGTCTTGGCTTTTTTATTCAGCCCTTCCTTTTCCATATAGTTATTTAATGTACGTGTAAGCGCACCACGGAAGCCCGCTAAATGCGTTCCGCCGTCTCGTTGTGGAATGTTGTTAGTGAAGCAAAACACGTTTTCTTGGAAGCTATCGTTCCACTGCATTGCGACTTCTACTGCAATGCCATCCTCCTGCTCACTGCTAAAGTGGAATACTTTTTGATGAACAGCAGTTTTCTTTTGATTCAAATATTCAACGAATGCCTTGATACCGCCTTCATACATGAAGTGGTCTTCTTTACCATCACGTTCGTCTTTTAAACGAATAGAAACGCCAGAGTTCAAAAACGACAACTCACGAAGACGCTTAGCTAAAATATCATAATGATAAAGCGTATCGGTAAAGGTATCAGAACTTGGCCAGAAGCGAATCATAGTTCCGGTTTTATCAGTATCACCAGTAACCGCTAGTGGCGCTTGTGGAACACCGTGTTGGTATTCTTGTTCATGAGCCTTTCCACCACGGCGAATACGAAGCTTCAATCGGCTTGAAAGTGCGTTCACTACTGAAACACCTACGCCGTGAAGACCACCTGATACTTTATATGAGTTATCATCAAACTTACCGCCTGCGTGAAGCACCGTCATGATAACTTCAGCTGCAGATACGCCCTCTTCAGGGTGCAACTCTGTAGGAATACCGCGACCATCGTCAGACACAGATACTGAGCCATCGCTGTGAATCTGCACAACAATCTCAGAACAATGTCCAGCAAGTGCTTCATCGATAGAGTTATCGACCACCTCGAAAACCATGTGGTGTAACCCGGTACCATCATCAGTATCACCGATATACATACCAGGACGCTTTCTTACGGCATCTAATCCTTTAAGTACTTTAATACTGGACGAGTCGTAGTTGTTCTCTGCTGACATACTAGCTTTTACTCCTCTTTCACGCTTCCATGTTCCACGTGAAACATTTTCTTTTCGTTGTATTTTTGTATAAAAGCGAGTTGCGAGGATTCTATTGCAGTAACGAAAACCTGCGTATCCATCTTAAGCAACCCATCAATAAATTGTTCTCTTTTATCGGCATCTAGTTCAGCGCCAACGTCATCAAGTAGAAATATGCTTTTACGCTGCGTTGCAGAGTTAAATAGCTTGGTTTGTGACATTTGAAGCGCAGCTACTGCCATTCTAAGCTGCCCTCTCGATAAAAGCTCCTGGGCATTCACCCCATTCACTTTAAGCCTTAGATCAGCTTTATGGGGCCCAGAAGAGGTATGTCCTATTTTACCATCATACTCACGTTTTTTAACTAGGCTTTCTGATAAAGAAACATCTTTTTCCCACCCCTTATAGTAACTTAATTCAACATTAAAGTTCGGAAGAAATTCTTCGGCGTAAACTTTAAATAATGGGGTAAGTTTATCTATGTAACTAACTCGTATGGAGGTTAACGATTCTCCCAACTCTGCGAACTTTTCTTCCCAATACGTATTTTGAGGTGCTGTAAGACTCGCCTGTTGTTTCAATAGCGCGTTGCGGTGTTTTAGAAATTTAGTGTATTGGTTCGCAAGAGTTTGGAAATCATGTTCCACGTGAAACAATCCCCAATCACAAAATCGTCTTCGTTCTGATGGAGAGCCAATAATGAGATCGGTACTTTGAGGCGTAAAAAGTTGAAGAGGAACAAGACTGACCAAATCAGAAAGCTTATTGGAGTGCTCACCATTTATGCTGCAAGTGAATGAATCATTTCTATTACGCTGAAAGCCAAGCTTTAACGCTTCACCTAACTCATCTTTACAGGAAGCGAAAACACTAAAATTGTCTTTTTCATTTTGGATAACAGCGCTGTGTTTATTTGTTCTGAACGAGCGACCAAAACCCAAATAATAGAGGGCTTCGATGAGCGAAGACTTGCCACTTCCATTCGCGCCAACAATAACAGTTAATGACGGCGAAGGAGAAAACGATACGGAAGTTAGATTACGGAACTGGGTAATCTGGACTTTGTCCAGTTTCATGATATCACGCTGAATATAAAAAGAGGCGATAGGCACTAAGGCTTATCGCTTCTTGTATTTGGACAGTTAAAAACAAGATGGGTTTATTAACGCTTAGAATTAGATAACAGATTACAGACGCATCGGCATAATTACATACAATGCGGCATCATCTGCTTCATCTTCAATTAGCGCACTTGCATTTGAATCTGACAAACTTACTTTCACGCTCTCAGAGCCGAGTGAATTTAAAACGTCAATAAGATAGGCCACATTAAATCCGATTTCTAAATCATCACCCTGATACTGAACGTCTACAATTTCTTCAGCTTCTTCCTGCTCAGGGTTATTGGCGGTTATCTTCAACTCACCAGAAGAAAGGTTTAATCTGACACCCCTGAATTTTTCATTAGACAAAATAGCAGCTCGCGAAAATGCTTCCTTTAAAACTGGCTTGCTAGCGATAATTTCCTTATCACCATTTTGCGGCAATACACGACGATAATCAGGGAAGCGACCATCAACTAACTTAGATGTGAAGATAAAGTCGTTTGAAAAAATACGTAGATGATTTGCACCGATTTGTACTTTAAGCGATTTATCGTCTTCACTAATTAGGCGAGATATTTCTAAAACACCCTTTCTGGGTATTATAACCTGACGAGAAGGTAATGCTGTTTCATAATTTAAACGGCAAAGCGCTAATCGGTGGCCGTCTGTTGCGACAGTGCGAATGACGTTTTCTTCTGTTTCAAGCGACATACCGTTTAAATAATAGCGCACATCTTGTTGGGCCATTGAAAAGCTCGTTGCGTCAATTAAACGTTTAAGATCGCTGCAAGATAGCTCGAACTCAACTTCTCCTTCCCAATCCTCTAAATTCGGATAGTCATTTGCTGAGAGTGTTGAAAGTGTATATCGCCCTCGGCCTGCACGAATTAGTGCCTTACTTCCGTCAAGAGAGAAATGAATATCTGTTCCCTCAGAAATACCGCGAATAATATCAAACAGCTTCTTAGCAGGAACGGTAATCTCACCTTCAGTGTATTCACCTTCCAGCTTCACACTAGAAATCAGTTCGACCTCTAAATCTGTACCCGTTAACCAAAGTGCGTCCTCACTAACTTTAATGAGAACGTTGGAAAGGATTGGTAATGTGTGTCTGCGCTCAACTGCGCCAGACACTAATTGTAGGGGTTGCAAAAATTGTTCGCGGCTTATAGTAAATTTCATCGCAGTGCTATCTCGCCTCTAAGGTCGTGTTGTTAGGAAGACAAAGTCCTAATGAGGTTCTTATAGTCCTCTTTTATATCATGACTTTCTTCTCTTAGCTGCTCTATTTTTCTACATGCGTGTAAAACAGTTGTGTGGTCCCTACCCCCAAACGCATTTCCTAATTCTGGAAGGCTGTGGTTAGTGAGCTCTTTGGCAAGCGCCATGGCTACTTGGCGAGGTCGTGCAACACTACGGCTTCGTCGTTTAGATAAAATATCAGCTACTTTTATCTTATAATAATCTGCAACCGTTTTCTGAATATTATCAACGGTTACCAGTTTTTCCTGTAACGCTAAAAGGTCTCTTAATGCCTCGCGTACGAAATCAATGGTTATAGGACGGCCGGTGAAATTAGCATTAGCAATAACCCTGTTCAACGCACCTTCTAACTCTCGCACATTTGAGCGCAAACGCTTAGCGATGAAGAAAGCTACCTCGTTAGGTAGATGAATACGATTTTCAGCCGCTTTGCGCATTAAAATGGCGACACGGGTTTCTAATTCAGGGGGCTCAATAGCAATTGTTAAGCCCCAACCAAATCGCGACTTTAACCTATCTTCTACGCCGTCAATTTCCTTTGGATATCTATCCGAGGTAAGAATAATTTGCTGATTACCTTCAAGTAATGCATTAAAGGTGTGAAAGAACTCTTCTTGAGAGCGCTCTTTGTTAGCGAAGAACTGAATATCATCGATAAGCAACGCATCTACACTGCGATAGAAGCGCTTAAAGTCTTCAATTGCGTTATTCTGAAGCGCTTTGACCATGTCTTGAACAAAACGCTCTGAGTGCATATACACTATCTTAGCATCGCCATTATTAGCGACAATACCGTTACCTACCGCGTGAAGTAAGTGAGTTTTACCTAAACCTGTACCACCGTAAATAAACAGTGGGTTATAAGAGCCGCCAGGATTGTTGGCCACTTGCGTAGCTGCTGCCCGAGCAAGCTGGTTCGATTTACCTTCTACGAAGTTATCGAATTGATACGTTGGGTTAATGTTGCTCTTGTGCTTCATCGCCTCAGGGATCGGGATCACTTTAGGTGGTGCAGACGATCGGTTAGGTTGGCTATTATAACTGTTGTTATAACCGCTGCGATCGTGACTTTGCCTGCCGTGATCATTTTGATCGTAGCCCTGCTGCTTATGATTCCCTAGGCCATTATTCATTGCATTGTGCTGGCTATGATCATTTGCATTAAAACCAGAAGAAGGTGGAACATGCTGTGACGAAGGCTGATGATAACTTTTCTGCTGCGTATTGCCGCTATTACTGCCTGAATTAAGCGAAGAACGACTTGCACTGTTATCTTGACTTTGAACATTGGCATTAAAATGGCTGTTGTTGACACCACTGTTTGCATTGCTAGGTGTCGACGCAGACGAAGATACGGTCTGACTACGGCTAACGCTGTTGCGACTCATGACTTCTAATCGCAACTGAGGAGCATCGTTACCGGCAAACTCTCTAAGTAGTGCGGTAATATTATTAAGGTACTTGTCTCGAACCCAATCTAGTACAAAACGATTAGGCGCGTAGAGCGCAACAACGCCACCTTGTTCTTCACAAACAAGTGGCCGTATCCACATACTAAACTGCTGCGTAGGTAATTC